>NZ_RZSU01000078.1:0-31274 GCF_003997585.1 Mesorhizobium sp. M5C.F.Cr.IN.023.01.1.1
GGCCGAGTTGCCGCTGGTCGAGATGGCGAGCAGCACAGCACCCGCCGCGCCATGTGCCTCGACCTGGCGTGAAAACACCGTGTCGAAGCCGTAATCATTGCCCCAGGCGGTCAGCACCGCCGCATTGGCCGGTAGCGCGATGACGTGGTAGGCCTTGCGCTCCTTCAGGAAGCGGCCGACCAGTTCGCCGGCGATGTGGATGGCGTCGCTGGCCGAACCGCCATTGCCGCAGATCAGCAGCGCCTTGCCTTGCGAAAGCGCCGCGACGACGGCCGTCACCGCCCGCTCCATCTCGCTGGTGAGGTCGCGCTCGACCATCGCGGTGATCGCGGCCGCCGAGCGGACCAGGTATTCGTTCAGTTCGGACATGAAAACCTCAGTTTGTACTGCCGGCGCGCAACTTGCCGATCGTGCCGGTCGTGCTCTTGCCGACGACGAGATCGACCAGCACGACGCGGCCGCCCGCCTTTTGCACGATTTCGGCACCGACCACCTGATCGATCGTATAGTCGGCGCCCTTGACCAGTATGTCGGGCTTGAGCGCCTCGATCAGCGCGAGCGGCGTGTCCTCCTCGAAGACGACGACGGCATCGACCGAGGCAAGCGCCGCCAGCACGCAGGCCCGGTCATGCTCGTCGTTGACCGGGCGCCCTGGCCCTTTTAGCCGGCGCACCGAGGCATCGCTGTTGAGGCCGAGAACCAGTCGGTCGCATTGGCTGCGTGCCGCATGCAAAAGGCTGACATGGCCGGCGTGAAGGATATCGAAGCAGCCATTGGTGAAACCGACGCTCAGGCCTTCGTCCTTCCACGTCGCCACCAACCGTGCGGCGGCAGCGGCATCGAGGATCGCGTCCTTGTGGGCAATCGGTCCGTGCGAGCGAAACAGCGCGCCGGTAAGCTCTTCGACCGTCAGCCGCGCGGTGCCGCGCTTTCCAACCACCACGCCACCCGCCGCGTTGGCAATGGCGGCGGCAATGACGCGGTCGGCGCCGGAAGCCAGAGCCAGCGCAAACGTCGCGATGACAGTATCGCCGGCGCCTGAAACGTCGAACACTTCCCGCGCCTGCGTGGCGATGTGGCGGGCATCGTCCGAGCTGACGACGCTCATGCCCTTTTCGCTGCGCGTCGCGACGACGAAATCGAAGCCGTGTGCCGAGATCAGCTCACGTGCCGCGGCCACGATCTCGTCATCGCCAAACACCGCGCGTCCGACCGCTTCGCCAAGTTCCTTGCGATTGGGCGTGATAGCCGTCGCCCCGGCATAGCACGCATAATCGCGGCCCTTGGGGTCGACGAGCACCGGCTTTCCCGCCTCGCGGCAGATCGAGATCAGCTCGCCAGCGACGCCGTCGAGCAACATGCCCTTGCCGTAGTCGGACAGGATAACGATGTCGGCTTGCGCGAGCGCGGCGCGGAAATGCCGGATCAGCGTCGCCCGCTCCGCGTCGCTCAGCGGCTTGATTTCCTCTTCGTCGAAGCGCAGCACCTGCTGGTTGAGCGCGCTGAAGCGGCTTTTCGACGAGGTCATCCGGTTCGCGTCCTGCGCGAGGCCGCCAGTGTCGACGCCAAACTCGGCGAGAATGCGCATCAGATTGTCGCCGGCCTGATCGGCGCCGATCACCGAGACCGGTATCGCGGCGGCCCCGAGCGAGACGATGTTGGCGACGACATTGCCGGCGCCGCCCATCGCCGACGTTTCGCCACGCCCGCGCAGCACCGGAATGGGCGCTTCAGGCGAAATCCGCTCGATGACGCCGTTGACGAAACGGTCGAGAATGAAGTCGCCGACCACCAGCACGGTGACGTTGCCGAATCGCGAGATGGCGCGGTGAAGGGGTTCGGGAGAAGGCAGGTATTGCTCGCTCATGTCATCCGCGACGTGCAATGAGAGCCGGTCCCGATGTGAAAACGCTGGACTGGCAGGGCTGGTCGTTCATGGCGAAGCCGATATACCGCAATTCGGCCCAGCGCAACGGCAGGCGCGCCGAGCGGATCACAGCCAACGCCGGTTGACGGATCAGCTTTTCTGCAAAACCACATGAACGCCCAATCCGACGAGCACCGCACCGCCTGCACGCCGCATGAGGCGCTGCGCGTGGCTCGAGCGCCGCAGCCTGGTGACCATCGCACCTGCCAGCACCACGCACATGACATCCGCCGAAGAGAACATCAGATTGACGATCGTCCCGAGGACAAGGAATTGGAGCCAGACGGGAAATGTCGCCGACGCGTCGATGAATTGCGGCAGGAACGCCATGAAGAAGATCGCTGTCTTGGGATTGAGCACCTCGACGGTGATGCTCTCGAAAAAGGCGCGGCGGGCGGATTTCGGCTCAATGCCCGGCATAACAGCATCGTCTTGCGCCCTGGCGCGGAACAGCGAGACGCCCAGCCAGATCAGATAGAGTGCGCCGGCCAGTTTCACCACAACGTAGAGCGTCGGCACGGCGTGGAAAAGCACGGACAACCCGGCTGCGGCCGCAATGACATGCACATAGCCGCCAAGATGGATACCCAACGCCGCCGTCAAGCCGGACCAACGGCCGCGCGCCATGGTTTGTGCAGCAGCGTAAAGCATCGCCGGACCGGGGATGTAGGCAAAGATCGCGGTAGTGGCGAAAAAGGCGATGAGCAGTTCGGTCGACGGCATTGCCTTGCTCCTGTCACGCTTCGCCGGTGGATCGCCGACTGAAGCGAGAGCTTTGCGGCGGCACTGTGGCGCTCATCCAACCGCCGGATTGCGACCTGCTTTATCGACAGCCTCGCAAGCCTCCCCTATAAGGGCCGGAATCGGCATAAGATACCAGAGGCTTTCATGATCATCGTTACGGGCGGCGCCGGCATGATCGGCTCAAACATCGTCGCCGCGCTCAATGCCGAAGGGATCAGCGACATCGTCGTCGTCGACGACCTGACCGACGGCCACAAGATCGCCAATCTCGCCGACCTCCAGATCGCCGATTATCTCGACAAGGACGATTTCCTGCCGCGGATGGAGGCCGGGGACCTCGGCCGCATCGAGGCCGTCTTTCACCAGGGCGCCTGCTCGACCACCACCGAATGGAACGGCAAGTTCATGATGGAGGTGAACTACGCCTATTCGAAGCGGCTGCTGCATGCCTGCCTGGCACTGCGGCTGCCTTTCCTCTATGCCTCCTCAGCTTCGGTCTACGGCGGCGGCGCCGAGTTTCGCGAGGAGCCGGAATGCGAGCGCCCGCTCAATGCCTATGCCTACTCAAAGAAGCTGTTCGACGACTATGTCCGCCGCACCGTCTTCGATACCGATCATTCGCCGGTGGCGGGCCTGCGCTATTTCAACGTCTATGGGCCACGGGAGGCGCACAAGGGCGCCATGGCCTCGGTCGCCTTCCATCTGTTCAATCAGGTCGAGCAAGGCCAGAACCCGAAACTGTTCGGCGCCTATGACGGTTTCGGACCTGGCGAGCAGAGCCGCGATTTCATCCATGTCGGCGATGTCGCCGACGTCAATCTGTGGTTGTGGAAACGGGGCTCAAGCGGCATCTTCAACTGCGGCACCGGCCTTGCCCAGCCGTTCCGCGCCATTGCCGAAACGGTGATCGGCACGCTGGGCAAAGGCGAGATCGAGTTCATCGACTTCCCCGACCATCTCAAGGGCAGCTACCAGAGTTTTACGCAAGCTGATATGTCCCGGTTGCGCGCCGCCGGTTACAATGGTCAGTTTCGCACAGTGGAAACCGGCGTCAGAGACTATGTCGAATGGCTGAAAGCCCAACGATCCTCGTGATCGGCCCACGCTGGGTGGGCGACATGGTGATGGCGCAGTGCCTGTTCTCGGCGCTAAGAGAGCTTCACCCGCACGCCGCGATCGATGTGCTGGCCCCGGCATGGGCGGCGCCACTGGTCAAGCGCATGCCCGAAATACGCCAGCAGATCGACCTGCCGCTGAAATCCGGCGCGCTGGAATTCCGCATGCGAAGGCGCTTCGGCCGCCTGCTGCGCGGCCACTACGGCATCGCCTATGTCATGCCTGGGAGCTGGAAGTCGGCGCTCGTCCCGTTCTTTGCCCGCATTCCGCGCCGCGTCGGCCATCTCAAGGAAATGCGCTACGGGCTGCTGACCGATATCGTTCCCTTGCCCGACCATTTGAAACGGCGCACGGCGCAGGCCTATTTCGGCCTCGCGCAAGGAGGCACGTTCCGCGCTCCCAAGCTCGCTGTCGATACAAAAAACCAGACGGAATTGCTGGGCCGCTTCGGGCTGGAGGCGAAAAAATTTGTCGCGCTGATGCCCGGCGCCGAGTTCGGGCCCGCCAAACGCTGGCCGAGCGAACGCTATGCCGGCCTTGCCCGCGACATGATGACCAAAGGTTTTGAGGTCGCGCTGTTCGGATCGAAGAACGACGCCGACGTAACGGCGGAAATCGCCACGCTTGCACCTGGCGTCATCGATCTCGCCGGCCAGACGCGGCTGGAGGACGCCATCGACCTGATCTCCGCGGCCAGGCTTGCGGTGTCGAACGACAGTGGGCTGATGCATGTTGCCGCCGCGGTCGGCACGCCGATCGTTGCCGTCTACGGCTCGACCTCGCCGCAGAATACGCCGCCCCTCGCCGAGCAGCGCGAACTGGTCTGGCTCGGCCTGTCCTGTTCGCCCTGCCACCGGAAAATCTGCCCGCTCGACCATCTCAATTGCCTGAGTACGCTCGAGGTGGCACAGGTCGCGGCAGCGGCGGAACGGCTGCTGGAAATGCCGGCCGCCGCATGAGGGTACTCATCGTTAAGACATCCTCGATGGGTGACGTCATCCACACCTTTCCGGCCGTCGAGGATGCGCGCCGCAACCGGCCGGATGTGTCGCTCGACTGGTGTGTGGAAGAGGCTTTTGCCGGCATCGTGGCGCTGCATCCGGCGATCGCAACCATCCAAACAGTGGCAATCCGGCGCTGGCGCACAAGCCCACTCGGCCGCGGCACATGGCGCGAGGCAGCGGGATTGCGCCGCGCCTTGCGGGATTGCCGCTACGATCTCGTCGTCGACGCGCAAGGATTGCTGAAGTCGGCCCTGGTGGCGAAACAGGCCGCGGCGCCGATCGCCGGCTTCGACCGGTCGAGCGCTCGCGAGCCTTCGGCGACTTTGTTCTACGACCGCCGCTACGCTGTGCCGCGCGATCTGCACGCCATAGAACGCACAAGGCGGCTGTTCGGGCTGGCGCTCGGCTATGAACCGGATTTTTCCGGGCTCGAATCCGGCATCGTGCCGCCGGCCGGCGGTTCGAATTTTGTCGGCGAAAAAACCGCCTTCCTGCTGCATGGCACCAGCCGCGAGGACAAGAAATGGCCGGTCGGCGACTGGATCGAAACTGCCCGGCTTCTCGTGGGAAGAGGAATGACGCCGGTCACCACCTGGTCTAACGACAGGGAAAAGGCGATTGCCGAGGCGATCGCCCGAGCCGTTCCGCAGACCGTGCTGGTGCCGAAATCACCGCTTGCCGAGATCGCCGCGATCATCGGCCGATCGGTGCTGGTCATCGGCGCGGACACCGGTCTCACCCACCTCGCCAGTGCCTTCGGCCTGCCGACGGTCGCGGTGTTTCTGGCGACAGAACCCGGCCTGACCGGCCCGCGCGGGCCGTTCTCGTCAACGCTGCTGGCCGCGCCCGGCGGCCGTGTCGTGCCTGCGGAAGTGGTGGCGGAGGCAGAGAGACTTATGGAGCGCCAAGCGCACGATCTGACAACCGGAAGACGTTGATTTATTGAATCAATCTAAATGGAAAGGTCGGCGCCGCCCCTCATCCGCCTGCCGACAATGAGGGGCAGCGCAAACCTCGGGCTAAAACAGTGCGATTCAGGAACAAATCCTGCCCGCTCAACCCCTAGATGAACTGCACCTGGACGATCTCATAGCCCCGCGCACCGCCTGGCGCGTTGACCTCGATCGCATCGCCGACTTCCTTGCCGATCAGCGCCCGCGCGATCGGCGAGGAGATCGAGATGCGGCCCGACTTCACATCCGCTTCCTGGTCGCCGACGATCTGGTAGGTCTTCTTCTCTTCCGTGTCCTCGTCGACCAGCACCACGGTCGCGCCGAACTTGACCTTTTCGCCGCTGAGCTTGGTGACATCGATCACCTCGGCACGGGCGATGAAGTCCTCGAGCTCATTGACGCGACCCTCATTGAGGCTCTGCGCCTCTTTCGCCGCGTGGTACTCGGCATTCTCGGAAAGATCGCCATGCGAGCGCGCTTCGGAGATCGCTTCGATGATGCGCGGCCGCTCTTCCTGCTGGCGCCAGCGCAGTTCTTCCTTCAATGACGCGAACCCCTCGCCTGTCATCGGGACCTTGTTCATGATGCCTGACCTTTCCTGCCGCCGCCCCCGCATTCCGGGAGCGACCTTGTCGATGGGTACAAAAAGAAAACGGTCCGGCAGCCTCGGGCTAACGGAACCGTCTCACCGCAATTTCCCCCAATATAGCAATCTTCGTGGGTTTTTCACGCCAAAAAATCGGTTTTGAAAAATTCACCCGCCCTTTTTTTGAAATGCCGTCACGGCAGCACGGCTGGCCGGGCGAGCGGTAAAAAGAACCGGCTGCGATTGCTCACAGCCGGAGTGAGGAGCGTTTTGGGCTTCGAATCAGCTCTTCATGAAACGGTCTATCTGCTCAGACAGCATGCCGTATTCACGAGATCCCTTGCCGGTGCGCTTCTCGATCTCGCGGAGCTGTTCCTGGGCGCCGGCAAGATCGCCGATCTGCAGATGCGCCTCGCCGAGATATTCACGTACCAGCGTATAGTTCGGATCGATGCGCAGCGCTTCCTCGTAATAGCCGAGACCGACGGTGACGCGTCCGGAATGGCGGTGCGAGTAGCCGAGGTAGTTGAGGATGCGAGGATCTTTCTTGTCCGCAGCCAGGCTGAGCACGGCGATCGCCTCGTCATAACGTCCGGCCATCGCCAGCGCGCGGCCGGCTTCATAGATGTTGTCGTCGTCCAGCATGCCTTGCTTGGGCGCAACGCATTTCTTCAGCTTCTTGTCCCAGACCATGCCTTTCTTGCACTGTGTCGTCTGTCCGCCATCGCCACCGCCTCCACCTTCGCCGGCCGAAAACACCGGAACAGCAAATAGCGGCAGGGCGGCAACCGCCAGAACCTGGATCAGCAATCGTCTGCGCATCTAATCCTCCTTGAAGCATGACAATGCAGGACTAACGCCGGGCAAAAGCCGTTTCATCCCGGAAAAAAGTCATGGCCATTGAAAGCTTTTTGAGCGGTCCGCGCCAGTCGGAAAATTGAAGCGCCGAACATGACGTGACGAGCGCTGCAAATTCGCTATCATCCAGCAAACGGCAACGGAGTATGCGGAGAAGGCCAGTGCAGCGGCGCCTTGAAAAGGAATGGGAGCTTTCGATCGGTCCCGACACCGTGCGCCTGTTCATCCTCAAGGCGAAGGCGCTGAGCGCCGCCGTCAACGAAGACTATGCCGATGGCGCCGAGCACGAGGTCGAACTCGACGGCGAGGCGCATGACAATCATCATCATGACGGTCTCGTCGAGGAAAGTTCCGAAGACCTCACCGAAGAAGAATTGCGCGAACTGATCAACGACCTCAATGTCGACGAGGCGGCCGAACTCGTCGCCCTCGCCTGGGTTGGCCGCGGCGACTATGACGCCTCGGAATGGGCGGACGCGCTGACGGCCGCCCGCGAGCGCGCCAACAAGCGCACGGCGAAATATCTGCTCGGCATGCCGCTCTTGGCCGACTGGCTGGAGGAAGGGCTGGAAGCGATCGGTGCGTAACACCGCGGTTACCGTTCGTGATCGGCCAAAACTCTCGTTCAGGCAACTTCCGCATTCGCTCACCGTTAACGGCGGATGGCGGCGCTGACCCCTCCCACATTGATCAGATTGGCCACATTGATCAGATTGGCCACATTGATCAGATTGGCGCTGCCTTTGGCGGCGGCGGTGCTGTCCGCAGGATCGGCCCTCGCCCAAGCTCCGGAATTGCCTGATACCGCGCCCGTCCCGGAGCTCAATCAGTCGCAATCGGCGCAAGAGGCCGCGCCTGCCGACGTGCCGATCCCCGAACCGCGCCCGGCGGATGAGCCAAAGGCTGATCAACCTGCGACCGACAAAATGGACCAGCAGACGTCGGACCAGCATAAGGAAGCCCTGCCGGAGCCGCCGGCAATCGCTCCAACGCCGAGCGAAAAGCCCGCCGAGGCCGAACCACCGGCCGCCACCACGAAACCACCGGAGAAGCCGGCGCAAGCGCAGGAGAAAGAAATCCCTCCCGACCCGCGCTCGGCCTCTGTGCCGCAGGAGAATATGCCGGACGAGGAACTTGCTTGCCGCAGGCGGCTGAAGTCGATGGGTGTCGACTTCGAGGAACGCAAGGCCGAGCACGATGCGGCGGTCGGCTGCTCTATCCCCTATCCGATCGCGCTGAAGACGCTGGGCAAGTCATTGGATATCAGCCCCGAAACCGAGCTGAACTGCCAGATGGCCGAGGCCGCCGCGCGCTTCGCTACCGATATCATCCAGCCGACGGCCAAGGCCGAGCTCGGCGCCGAACTGAAGTCGGTCGGCCAGGCATCCGCCTTTGTCTGCCGACAACGCAATGGCGGCGGGAAATTGTCGGAGCACGCCTTCGGCAATGCGCTCGATATCGCGAGCTTCACCTTGTCGAACGGGAGAAGGATCGACGTCGGCCCAGTGCCGCCGGAAGAGGACGCGAAATTCCTGAACGCGGTGCGCAAGGCAGCCTGCGGACCGTTCAAGACCGTGCTCGGCCCGGGCAGCGATGCGGATCATTCGCAGCATCTCCATCTCGATCTTGCACCGCGCCGCAACGGCGGCACCTTCTGCCAGTGACGACCGACATGCGCGCCGCAATTTGGCCGCAGCCGTAAACGCGGCCGCTGATTTTTCCTTTACTCTTGGCGGTTAAGCTCTGTCTCATCTGATCATGGTCGCGAACCGCAGGTCCGCGTCAGCGAAAAGTGGGATCCGGTTTTCGGGGAAAGATCATGATCAAACAACGAGACAGAGCCTGATCGGGATCAGGCTCGGGGACAGGGATCTTGTCGATGGCCGGGATATTTCGCGCCGCGCTTGTCGCCGTGCGGCAAACCAGACGCGCGCGCATGTTTGCCGGCGCGCTTGCCATCACAGCGATCTCGGCATGCACCACCGGCAGCGTACTTTCGCTGGAACCGGCCGTCGATGTCGGCAGCCAGACATCAGCCGTTCCGAACTACGCGGGCATGCAGCGCCTCGTCCCGTCCAACCCATACATGACCGCCGCCTATCCGCGCATGGACGAGCCGATGGCGCCAACCGAACAGATGCCGGCCAGCGAGCTCGACTGCCGCAAGGAATTGAAGCGCCTGGGCGTCGTCTACACCGACCTTGCGCCGATCCGCGAAGGCCAGTGCGGCATCGACTATCCAGTCAAGGTCTCGGCTGTCGGCAGCATCGGGATGAAGCCGGCCGCGACACTGACCTGCGACATGGCTGCCACCTTCGCCGGCTGGACCAGGAATGAACTCGTCCCGTCCGCCCGCTGGCGTTATTTCTCCGGCGTCAAGACCATTCGCCAGGGCTCGAGCTATTCCTGCCGCAGGATAGCCGGCGAACGCACGCTGTCGGAGCACGGCAAGGGCAACGCGCTCGACGTCATGAGCATCGAACTCGGCAATGGCAAGGAAATCGACGTGCGCAAGCCCGGCCTGTTCGCCTTCCGCACCCGCGGCTTCCTCAACACTGTGCGCGCCGACGGCTGCCAGTATTTCACCACAGTGCTCGGCCCCGGCTACAATTACGATCACCGCAACCATTTCCATTTCGACATCAAGAACCGCAGGAACGGCTACCGCGCCTGCCGCTGAGCCCGAGCGATGCCCACTGCCCAAGTTCTGCGCCGCCGCGTAGAATGACGCCACATAAGGTGATGCCGTATCGCCTGGGTGGTATCCTCGTGAGCCGACGAAGCCTTCGACGACGCGCAACGATTTGGCTGGTGGCGTTCTGTGCCGGCTATCTCGTGCTCGCCTATTTCGCCGCACCGGAATTCTGGACCCTGCGGGACCGCAACTTCCGAACGCAGCGCTTCGAGATGGTGACGCACACGCCGCAGGGCATTGCGGGCGATCCGATCAATGTCGGCCTCGTCGGTACCAAAAAAGAGCTGGTCCACGCCTTCGCCGTCGCCGGATGGGACACGGCCGACGCCCTCACGCTGAAGACCGCGATCGAGATCGGCGAAAGCGTGCTGTTCGATCGGCCTTATCCCGACGCGCCGGTCAGCCGGTTGTTATTCGAAGGCCGTGCACAGGATCTCGCCTTCGAGAAGCCGGTCGGCAACAGTGCCGACCGGCGTCATCACGTCCGCTTCTGGCAGACAGATGCGACCGGAGACGATGGCCGGCCGCTCTGGCTGGGTGCGGCAACCTTCGATCGCGGCGTCGGCCTCAGCCACGACACCGGCGCGATCACCCACCATATCGGTCCCGACATCGACGCCGAGCGCGACTTCCTGATCCGCGAGCTTTCTGCCGCAGGCATGCTGATCTCGACCAGCGAGATATCAGGCATCGGTGCGACAAAGACCGGGCGCAATGGCGGCGGTGATCCCTATTTCACCGACGGCAAGGCGGTAGTGGGCGTGCTGCTGCAGTTGCCGTAGGCGCAAGACGAGCCGCTGGCCTCCGGCTCATCGTCGCCCTGATCGAGCATTTTTCGTCGCCACCATGGGATCCCGTGCGAGATGGTTGCGCCCGCCGCCATGAAAAATGACGTCCATCTATTTTCGAAGACCTCGCCGCAATGCTATTGACCCCTCATGCTTTACGCTGAAATCGCTATCGTGGTCGTCCTCATCTGCGTGAACGGCCTTCTGGCAATGTCCGAGCTTGCCATCGTCTCGTCACGGCCTGCCCGCCTCATGGCGATGATCGACCGCAACGTGACGGGTGCCGGACGCGCCTTGGCGCTCGGCTCCAATCCAGGCAAATTCCTGTCGTCCGTGCAGATCGGCATCACTCTGGTCGGTGTTTTGTCAGGCGCCTTTTCCGGCGCCACGCTTGGTGAGCGGCTGTCCGCGTTCCTGACATCGACCGGCATCCGCGAAAGCCTTGCCGACCCGATCGGCGTCGGCATCGTCGTCGCCCTCATCACCTACTTCTCGCTCATCATCGGCGAACTGGTGCCCAAGCAGATCGCGCTGCGCGATCCCGAACGCGTCGCCGCCAGGGTTGCTCCGGCGATGACCATCCTTGCCACCGTCTCGGCGCCGCTGGTCTTCCTGCTCGACATTTCCGGCCGCGCTATGCTGTGGCTGCTTGGCCAACGCGGTGAAAGCGAGGAGAAGGTCACCGACGAGGAGATCAAGATGCTGGTCGCCGAGGCCGAGCATCACGGCACCATCGAATCCGACGAGCGGCGCATGATCGCCGGCGTCATGCGGCTCGGCGACCGCGCCGTCCGCGCGGTGATGACGCCGCGCACCGAGGTCGATTGGATCAACCTGCAGTCCGACGACGTGGCGACCCGCAAGCTCTTGATGGAGACCCAGCATTCGCGCCTGCCAGCCGGCGATGGCAGTGTCGACGCCATGATCGGCGTCGTCCAGACCCGCGACGTGCTGGCCGCGATGCTTGGCGGTCGCGCACTCGACCCGCGCCGGCACGTGCGCACCGCTCCCATCGTCCATGACCAGGCCGACGCGCTGGATGTCCTTTCGACACTCAAGGAATCCAACGTGCCGATGGCGCTGGTCCATGACGAATACGGCCATTTCGAAGGCATTGTCACCCCGGCGGACATACTGGAAGCCATCACCGGCGTCTTCCGGGCGGACCTCGACGCCGGCGACGAGGAAAACGCCGTCAAACGCGAGGACGGCTCATGGCTGCTCGCCGGCTACATGCAGGCCGACGAGATGGCGGACGTTCTCGGCATCGACCTGCCCGAGAATCGCGACTACGAGACCGTCGCCGGTTACGTGCTGTCGCACATGCACCACCTCCCGGCGACCGGCGAATGCGTGGATGCGCAGGGCTGGCGCTTCGAGGTCGTCGACCTCGACGGCCGCCGCATCGACAAGCTCATCGCCACGCGCCTGCCCGGCGGCCATCGCGAAGTGCGCTAATAATCAACACGATGTCTGGGCCTGTTCGCAAGCAGGGATGAGCCTGTTCCGGTTAGCTCCTAGTGGTGGTGCCCGTCTTGCTCCGGCAAGGATATTCCGAAAACCCGCACCAAATCGGCGACCTGTTCCGGCGATAGGTAGCGGGGGTTGAGGCCGCGTAACAGCAGATAGAGCTTTGCGGTTTCTTCCAGCTCCTCGGTAGCGAATACGGCTGCCTCGAGCGTTTCGCCCGCGACCACGGGACCGTGGTTTGCCAGCAGGACCGAGGAGTAGCGCCCGGCGAGGCCCTTGATCGCAGCGACAACCGCCGGGTCGCCTGGGCGATGATAGGACACCAGCGCGGTTTGTCCGGCGCGCATCAGGTAGTAGGGCGTCATCGGCGGCAGCACCGCCTTGGGATCTATTTCCGGCAGCATGGAAAGGGCGACCGCGTGGGTCGAGTGCAGGTGCACGATGGCGCGCGCCTCTGCCCTCGTCTGATAGAGCGCAGTATGCAATGGAATTTCCTTGGTCGGCGCATCGCCGGAGGTCAGCCGGCCTTGCGCATCGAGGCGTGAAATTCGGGCAGGATCCAGGAATCCTAGTGAGGCATTGGTGGGTGTGACCAGCCAGCCGCCATCATCGAGCCGCAGGCTGATATTGCCTGACGATCCCGGCGTCAGCCCGCGCTCGAACAACGACCGCCCGAAGCGGCAGATATCGTCCCTCAGCTTGGTTTCAGTCACGTCGTCGCCCCTTCAATCAGCTCGAACCCGATATCGACCACTGCGGATGGCCCATCGGAGCAGACGAGCCGTGCTCCGATCTCACCGACGGTCACTCGCGGCGTCAGGATGGTCGAAAGTGGCTGCGGCGCACTTCTGGCGACATCGAGACCGTTGTAGCCGAAGATCGCCAGCCGGTCCGGTATGGTGATGCCGTGGGCGAGACAGTGGAAATAGCCGCCGATCGCCATGTCGTCGTTGGAGAAGTAAACCGCATCCAGATCGGGACAACGCTCCAGCAATCGAGCCAGCCCGTCACGCCCGGCTTCGATCGAGGACGCGGCAGGAATGATTTCTTCTCCAATGACGCTCAGCCCGGCTTCGCCCAGGGCCGCGCGAAACGATGCGAAACGCTTGGCCGCGCGAAGGTCTAGGCTGAGGTCGTGGCCGACGTAGCCAATGCAGCGATAGCCACGCGATACCAAATGCTGAGCGCTTGCCCGGCCTGCCTTGCGGTTGGAAAAGCCCACCACAATGTCGATGCCCTCGCCATCGGTATCGAGCAATTCGGCCACTCTGATGCGGGCGTTCCGCAGCATGGCTCCGGTGCGCTCGGTGTGCTCGAGCCCCGCTACCATCATCCCGGCTGGACGCCAGCTGAGGAGTGACTCGATGACGCTCTCCTCTCGCTCCAGATCGTAATCGGTCACCGCGACGACAGGTTGGAAGCCGGCGCTGACCAGTACCGTATTGGCGCCGCGCAGCACATCCGGAAAGACGATGTTGCTTAGCGAAGGTATGACGACACCGACGAGCTTGGACCCCATGGAGGCCAAGGTTCCCGCGATCCGGTTTGGCACATAGCCGAGGCTCCGCGCGGCAGTGAGTACACTCTCGCGTGTCTTGGGCGAGAAGGAACCATGCCCGCGCAACACGCGCGAGGCGGTACTTTCACCGACGCCAGCCGCGCGCGCAACGTCGGTGAGGGTTATCATCGCACCGGTTTGCGTACCTTGTTCTGCTTCGCTCTGCATTCCAGTTTCTCAGCTCGATGCGTCGGTACGACTCCAATTCCTGACGCTTCTTTTGTCACATCAAGGCGCCGCACTCAACAGAAACTGGCAGCGCTGCCACTTTTCGTTTGGCAGCGCTGCCATTCTCGTGCTATCGGACTATGCAAGCGCTGCCAAAATTCAGCCGGGGGCGTGAGACCCTGAGGGACCACCCCTACGCTATGGGAGGAAACAGATGACGATACTAACCCCGACGCTTCCGGCGGAGGCCGGAGCAGAAAACGACATCAAAAGGAATGCCTACAGAAAAGTCTTCTGGCCGCAATTCTAGTGGTTGGCGCGATCGTGGTGCTGACGGTCCCACCCAAACTGGTCAACCGCTAGCCGAACCGCCTCATGCAGGGAGTTTCCATTATGACCACCAACGACAAGCAGAAGGATATCCCAGCTGCAGCCGCACTACGGGTCGCGGTTATCGGCCTCGGTTCGATGGGGTTTGGGATGGCGACGTCGCTTCGCCGCGCCGGGTTCGAGGTGACGGGCTTCGACGTCAACGAGCAGGTGGTGGCGCGCTTTGTCGCCACCGGCGGCCGGGGGGCACAAACCCCCGCCCAGGCCGCCCAGGCCGCGGACGTCGTGGTTTCAGTCGTCGTCAATGCGGCGCAGACCGAAGCGATCCTCTTCGGCGCGGATGGGGCGGCCGAAACCTTGTCAGAGGGCGCGGTGTTCGTCTCCTCAGCCACCATGGATCCTGACGTTGCCCGCAATCTGGCCGCCCGGCTGGAAACCACCGGACGGCTCTATCTCGACGCCCCAATCAGCGGTGGGTCGGTCCGTGCGGCCGAAGGCGCCCTCACCATCCTGGCCTCTGGCAGCGCCGCCGCCTTTGCCAGGGCGCGGCCCGCACTCGACGCGATGGCAACCAAGCTTTATGAACTTGGAGATGAACCGGGCGTCGGCGCGGCATTCAAGATGATAAACCAGTTGCTCGCCGGTGTGCATATCGCGGCAGCGAGCGAAGCCATCGCCTTGGCCGCACGGCAAGGGCTCGATATTCGCAAGGTCTACGAGGTCATCACCGCCTCGGCCGGCAATTCATGGATGTTCGAGAACCGGATTCCGCACGTGCTCGACGGCGACTATGCCCCACGCAGCGCCGTCGACATTTTCGTCAAGGATCTCGGTATCATCCAGGATATGGCGCGCAGCGCCAAGTTCCCCGTGCCGGTCGCGGCCGCAGCGCTGCAGATGTTCCTGATGACCTCGGCGGCCGGGATGGGGCGCGATGACGATGCCTCGGTCGCCCGACTCTACGCACGGATCACGGGCACCGACTTGCCCGGCGAACCGCAAACCTGACCAGGACCGGACCCAGCCATGCCCCGCTTCGCCGCCAATCTCACCATGATGTTCAATGAATGGCCGTTCCTCGACCGGTTCGCTGCCGCCGCCGATGCCGGCTTCGAAGCGGTCGAGTTCCTTTTCCCTTACGAGCATAGCCCCGATGCGATCGCGGAACGCCTCGCAAGGAACGGTCTTAGCCAGGTCCTGTTCAACCTGCCGCCGGGTAACTGGGCTGCCGGTGAGCGTGGACTGGCCTCCCTGGCAGAACGGTTCGACGAGCTTCAGGTCGGCGTTGAAACAGCGCTCTCCTACGCAGAGGCGACCGGCGTCAAGCGCCTCCATCTCATGTCGGGGATTGCCTCTCGCGACGACAAGGAGGCTGTCGAGGCCTACCGGAAGGCCATTGTCTGGGCGGCCGGAAAACTCGAAGGTCGAGGCATCGATCTCCTGATCGAGCCGATCAACAGCCGTGACATGCCGGGCTACTTCCTCAACGACTTCGGCTTCGCAGAAGCTCTTGTCCGCGACCTGGCGCTACCCAATCTCAAGCTGCAATTCGACGTCTACCATCGCCAGATCATGCATGGTGACGTCACCATGGCGCTTCGCCGGGTGATGCCGCTCATTGGTCACATCCAGATCGCCAGCGCGCCTTCGCGGCATGAACCGGCGACAGGGGAACTCAATGATCACTTCATTTTCGACGAGCTGGACCGGCTAGGATATGCCGGCTTTGTCGGCTGCGAATACCGGCCGAGGAGCAAGACGCTCGACGGGCTCAGCTGGCTCGCGCGCTATACCGGCGAGCACCAGCGCCCAATTTCAGGTGGCAAGCGTGGAGCTCTACCATGACGCTCTCGCTCGGCTGCATCGCGGACGATTACACCGGTGCCTCGGACCTGGCGAACACGCTGGCCAAAGAGGGTCTGCGTACGATCCAGACCATCGGAATTCCCACGGACGACCTGGCTTTGCCCGAAGTCGATGCGATTGTCGTTTCGCTGAAGATCCGGTCGATCGCCGCATCTGAGGCGGTCGAACGTGCCCGTGCCTCTGATCGCTGGCTGCGCGAGCGCGGCGCCGATCATGTCATGTACAAAATCTGTTCCACCTTCGATTCCACCGACTCGGGCAATATCGGCCCGGTGCTCGATTCCCTGCGCGCCGATGCCGGTGAAGCAACGGTGCTGGTGACGCCGGCCTTTCCGCAGACCGGTCGCACCGTCTATCAGGGCAATCTGTTCGTCGGTGCGGCGCCGCTCAACGAAAGCCCGCTGAAGGATCATCCGCTCAACCCCATGCACGATGCCAACCTGGTCCGCGTTCTAGCTCGGCAGAGTGCTGCGGCGGTTGGACTCGTCGATCTCGCAATCGTTGCGCGCGGCGCCGAGGCGATCGTCGAGCGGCTGGCGCGGCTTGCCTCCGATGGGAACGGAGCGGCCATCACCGATGCCGTGTTCGAGAGCGACCTCGAAGCAATCGGCGCGGCGGCGCTTCGTCAGCGATTGTCGATCGGAGCCTCGGGTCTGGGATTGGGTCTTGCCCGCGGCCTGATCGCAGCGGGCACCGTACGTCGCCACGAGCGGACTGCTGTGTACGGCAAGCCGGTCGCAGGACCAGCAGCTGTTCTTGCCGGAAGCTGTTCACAGGCGACTTTGCAACAGATCGCCAAAGCCGAGCAGATAATGCCGGTCCTGCGGCTCGATCCGGAAAAGCTTATGAACGGACGGGAGGAGGCAAGGCTTGCCCTCGATTGGGCGGCCGAGCGGATGGCCCGAACTCCCGTCATCATCGCCAGCAGCTCGAAGCCGGATGATGTATCTAGGCTGCAAACCCGCTACGGACGCGATGCGGTCGGCCAAGTCATTGAGCAGTCCCTTGCGGCGATTGCCGAAGGCCTGGTGGAACGGGGCGTGCGCCGCCTGATCGTCGCGGGCGGAGAGACATCCGGCGCGGTGGTCGACCGGCTTGCCATTCCCGCATTTGGACTCGGGCAGGAAATCGTTGCGGGCGTGCCCGTGTTGCACAGTATTGGAGGTCGTCACGGCGACATGGTGTTGGCTCTTAAATCAGGAAATTTCGGCGGCGAAAGCTTTTTCGCGGACGCTTTAGCCATCATGGCGTAAGCGCCTTGGCGGCTCTTGGCCGGGAGCGGACTGGCAAGCTTCGGTCTGCGAATCTTTCAGGAGCGGACATTCAGATGGGTGTGGGCGTCGTCGTGACGTGACCCGAAGCCGACCTGAGCACCTCTAGGCTCAGGAGCAAAACTCGCCTATCATGACAGCGAGCGTGCCTCACGTTTGGAGCTGGCATGCAGCGCAGGCTTGCCGCGATTCTCGCCGCCGACGTCGTCGGCTACAGCCGCCTTATGGAAGCTGACGAAGCGGATACTTTGGCGCGCCTCAAGAGCACCCGCGAGAATCTGATCGATCCGAAAATTATCGCTCATAAGGGGCGCATCGTGAAGCTCATGGGCGATGGCGCGCTGGTAGAATTCTCCAGCGTGGTGGATGCAGTCAGTTGCGCCGTCGAAATCCAAGAGACGATGGCGGAGTGCAACGCCGAGCTGCCGAAGGAAAAACAGCTCGAATTCCGCATTGGCGTAAACCTTGGCGATGTGATTGTCGAAGGGCAGGACATCTATGGCGACGGCGTAAATGTCGCGGCGAGACTGGAAGAAATGGCCGAACCCGGAGGCGTCCTGATTTCGGGAACGGCATTCGATCAGGTCGAGAGAAAGCTGGGTTTCGACTTCGAATTTTTGGGTGAAAAACAAGTCAAGAACATCGAAAAACCAGTTCGCCTGTATCGGGTAGGCCCGCGGGCACGCGCCCCATCCGGGACGGTTCCAGCAAAACGCAAACCTCATGTCGAGTGGCGCCGGCTGACTGTCGCGGCGATGGCGCTGATCCTGGTCGCCGCAGGTGTAGCGCTTTGGAAGGTGCTTGGGGACGGTTCAGGACCGCCGGTCGAGGTGGCCTCGAAGGCACGAATGGTGCTCCCGCTGCCTGACAAGCCATCCATCGCTGTGTTGCCGTTCACCAATATGTCCAACGAGGCGGGGCAAGAGACCTTTACTGATGGCATGACCGATGACTTGATTACCGACCTTTCCAAGGTTTCCGGCCTCTTCGTAATCGCGCGAAACTCGACATTCGCTTACCGCGGCAAGCCGGTGAAAATCAGTCAGGTCGCCGAGGAACTTGGCGTGCGTTACGTTCTCGAGGGGAGCGTACGGCGCGCCGGCGAGCAGGTGCGAGTCAACGCCCAGCTCATCGATACCCTCTCCGGCGGGCATGTGTGGGCGGACAGGTTCGATGGAAACGTCGCCGATATTTTTGCGGTCCAGGACGTTTTTGTCGCAAAGATCGTCGAAGCGTTGAAGGTCAATCTCACCACCACCGAAAAAACGGAAATTGCCCGCGCCAAGCCGGACAACATTGCAGCCAAGGAAGCTTTCGAAGAGGGTTGGAGCCTTTATCTCCGATACAACGCAAAGGACACAGCTGCCGCCATCACTTCCTTGAAAAAAGCAACCGAACTGGATCCCGAATATGGGCGAGCTTATGCCGCCCTGGCGCTGGCTTACTTCCGCGCCGTTGACTCACTCTGGGGTAAAGAACTCGGTAGGGACGAACCATATTTCTGGTGGGGAGCTCACGATTACGTAGAGCTGGCCAAGAAATATCCAACGTCACTGTCTTACACGGTCGAGGCATTGCGGGACGTTTTTCAAGGTCTGGCCGAAGACGCACGCAGGAATGCCGGTCGAGCGATTGCATTGGACCCCAACGACCCCGAGGCACACATCGCAACGGCTTGGGCGCTGACGATCTCAGGCGAACCTGCAGAGGCGCTGAATTTCGTCGCGACCGCCATGCGGCTCAACCCGAACTATCCAAGCCACTACGTTCTCGCGCGTGGATTGGCGCTTTTTGCAATGGGCGATCTGAAACAAGCGGCTGAGGTGTTCGGAGAAGGCGTCAGGCGAAACCCAGACGCAACTGCGCTCTTTCTACCTTTCAGTTCCGTGCTGGCGCAACTCGGTCGCCGGGAAGAAGCGAGACAAATGCTACTGAAGTTCCGACCGGGTTTAGACCAGAAAGGGCTCGAAAACCTTCCCGACACCTTACACCTCTCGTTCAAATGGGATTATGAACACGCAAGCGTCCGGGAGCGCCTGAATGACGGTGTCCGTGTCGCCGCGCTGCCGCTGGACGTCACCGTTACGAGCCTGGAAGCAGAGCTTGAGACCGGCAATCCCTTTTCCCAGCAATATGCAGCAAAGCGACTGGGCTGGTTTGGACCAGCGGCGTCACAAGTCGTTCCGGCTCTGGTTGAAACGCTCAAGGTTGAGTATCTCCGCCGGGACGCCATCGAGGCGCTGGGCAAGATCGGGCCTCCGGCACAAGCTGCGATACCTGCGCTCGTGGCACTCCAGAATGAAACTCTGGTTGGTATTTACGCAAAGGACGCGTTGTCCAAGATCAGAGGCAATTGATGGACACTGGACGCGCGCCGGCGATTTCCGCTTGTGGCCCAACTCGGACCTGCTGCGATGTCCGCTCCGGAGCCGCTTTTGTGAGACAAGGAGACATCAAACGCGTCCAGTCCGCCATCCCAATTTATGAGCACGGCCTAGGCGAACCACCAGCGTTCGGCGATCTTCTCCCCGTCCATCGGCCAGTTCGAGGCCACCTCGCCATGGGCGAGAGCCTTGGTGTGGGCATCGACATAGGAGTTGAAGACCAGGTTCACCAGCCCGCCGTCGTCATGCAGCAATTGCTGCATTTCGGCATACATGCCGGCACGCTTGGTATCGTCGGTCTCCGAGCGGGCGGCGACGAGCAGCTCATTAAAGCGCGGATTTTTCCAGAACGTTTCGTTCCACACCGCTTCCGCCGCATAGGCGACGGTGAACATCCAGTCGCACGTCGGCCGGCCTGCCCAGTAAGAGGCGAAGAACGGCTTCTTGAGCCAGACATTGTTCCAATAGCCGTCACTGGGCTCCCTGATCACATTCAGGTTGAGCCCGGTCGCCCGGGCATGCTCCTGCCAAAGGAGAGCGGAGTCGGTCGCACCCGCGAAGGCGGCATCCGCGACCGACAGGTCGAACCGGGTGTTCTCGGCCCCCGCCTTCTTGAGGAGGCTCTTGACCATGTCGGGGTCGTAGACGTGCTTCGGCTGCGGATCGATCGCGAACTTGACGGTCGGTGCGATCGGATTGTCGTTACCGATGGCGCCGTGGCCGAGAAACACCTTCTGCACGATCTCGTCGCGATTGAGCGAGTACTTGATCGCATTACGCACATCGGGATTGTCGAAGGGCGCTTTCTGGACGTTCATGACATAGACGTAGTGGCCGTAGCCCGTCGTCTCCAAGATCACGAGATCGGGGTTCTGCTTCAGAATGTCGAGCGTCTTCAGATCGCAGCGATCCATGTAGTGGACCTCGCCGGTGTAGAGCGCGTTGGTGCGCGCCGTTACATCATTGATCGCCAGGCATTCGACACGGTCGAACCAGCCCTTGTCGGATTTGAAATAGTTCGGGTTCTTGTTGAAGGTGGCGATGACGCCGGGCTCGAATTTCTCGAGCATATAGGGGCCGGTGCGGATGCCCGACTCCCAGTCGACGCCGCCCTCTTTCGCCGGCATGACCGGGATCTCCGACATGATGTAGGGGAAGTCGGCATTGCCGCCGTCGAGTTCGAACACCACCGTCTCGCTATCGTCGGCGACGACATTCTTGACCGAAGCCAAGAGCGATTTCATCACCGATTTCGTGCCCTCGACGTTATGATGCCTGACAGAGGCCACGACATCGTCGGCGGTAACCGTCTTGTCATTGTGAAAGGTGGCTCCTCTCCTAAGTTTGAACACCCACTTCTTGGCGCCGTCTGACGGCTCAAAGCTCTCGGCGAGGTCGGGGACCACGTTGCCCTTGGAATCGATCTCGGTCAGGCCATTCGACAAGGTTCCGAATAGCGCGGTGCCGGTGAACTGGTTGACGTTGGTACTACCCGGGTCCAGTGAATCGGTGGCGGCGGCATCGCCGATGCCGATCTTCAAGGTGCCGCCCTTCTTGGGTTCGGAGCGCACGACCCCGACGAACATCACATTCGCCACCGGCAGCGTCAGGCCTGCGGCCAACGCCAGTTGGATGAGATCACGCCGCAAGACCTTGCCGCGCCGCACCAGCTTCGCGGCCTCGGCCAGCTTCACTTCACGTTCGGTCATTGTCCTTGTGCTCCACCTTGGAGCCGTCTCTCCTCCCGAAAGGGACCGTCTCATGAGAACGAGTCCCCCGTCAACGTTGGGGGGAGGGCCGGTCCGGCAAAAAGGCCGAATTTCTCGGCGACGGAGCACTCAGGGTCTCCTATTGACCGGGCAGCCGCTTTCGGTCCGAAGTGTGACATTGCCGGCGATTGCTCGGAGGTCTCGAAATGGCGCAACCGCGACGTCCACCGCAGCCGCGGCATGGGCCGACTTTTGGGCGCAAAGCGGACAGGTTCCACGATTGGCCTGTGCGCAGTTAATCGTCGACAACTAAGAGAGCGGTTCATCGTTTCACGGAAACGCCGAACCGCTCTATCTCTTTGTTTTTGCGCAATTCCGGAGGGAAAACCGTTCACACTTTTGCTGGAATTGCTCTAAGGTATTAAGACGACCTTGCCGGTCGAGCGTCGCTCCTCCAGCAGGCGATGCGCTTCGTTTGCCTGGTCGAGCGGATAGCGGCCGCCTTGCGTCACGGCAAGCTGGCCGCTGGCGGCCAGGTGGAAAAGCTCCAACAGGCTGGCCCTTAGGCCGTCGGCAGAGAGCAGCGGAACCAAGGCAAAACCTCGCAGGGACTGGTTTCGGGTGATCATCGCTTCCAGTTCCGCAGCGCCGATCGCGTACCTGCCCAGCGCCGCAAAGGCCAACTCTCCGCAAGGCGCGAGAGCCTGCAGCGACGCCGCCGTCATCGGGCCGCCGACAATGTCGTAGACGACATCGACGCCGGCGCCGCCTGCCGCTTCCCGGACACGCGCGGGCCAATCCGACGTGCTGTAGTCGACCGCGGCGTCGGCTCCAAGCGACAGGGCAAGATCGAGCTTGGCCCTGCTGCCGGCGACCGCGATCACGGTGCTGGCGCCCTGGCGTTTGGCGAGCTGGACAAGCAACGAGCCGACACCGCCCGCGGCTGCAGTGACCAGCACCGATTTGCCGGCGGGCGGGCTTTGCCGCAGCAGATGAAAAGCCGTCAGCCCCTGCACCATCAACGCTGTCGCGTCTTCGAATGAGAGTATGTCCGGCAGAGGAACGGCCAGCTTTGCGTCGATCGTCACATACTCGGCATAGCCGCCAAACGGGCGCTTCGAAGCGAACAGCGGCGCCGCGACGCGTGTCCCCGTCAGGGAGGCGTCGACCCCTTGACCAAGTTCCTCCACGGTCCCGGCAGCCTCGACGCCGAGAATGACAGGCAAGTCCGGCGTGACCGCGTATCGATGCCCGCGCATCAGCACTTCGAAGAAATTCACTCCGGCCGCGCGAACACGGATCAGCACTTCGCCGGCCTCCGGCAGCGGCTTCGGCATTTCGACGACGTCGAGGACGTCGGGACCGCCGAAACGCTTCAGTTGAATGGCTCTCATGGCATGCACCCATCGCTATGGCATCGGATGCTGTTTGCCACTATCTGCCTGATCGCGACTACACACTCATTTGTCCCCTGCTGACCAGGAGGTGACCATGGCCAAGCCGACCAAAAGGCTGCCAACCAAGAGGCTGCCTCTGCTGCCGGCGGAACAGGCCCTGAAAGTGATCTCGGGCCGATGGAAGGCCGTTATTCTCTACCATCTCTTCGACGGCCCCCGGCGGCTGTCGGTGCTGAAGACGCTGGTGCCCGATATCACCCAGAAAGTGCTGATCCAGCAGCTTCGTGAAATGGAGGAACACGGTCTTGTCAGACGCGAGATCTTTGCCGAAATTCCCTCACGCGTCGAATATTCGGCGACGCGGCTCGGCCTTAGCCTCGAGCCTATTCTTCTGGCGCTCTGCGAGTGGGGCCAGCACCATGCGGATGAGCTGAACGAAATGAACCGCCTTGCCGATTGCATCATCAGGCCCCGGCAGGCGCGGCAGCCAGCCCTAGCCTGAATCAAAAAGGGGCGACGCAAGCGCCGCCCCGGAATCCTTGGGAGGATTGTTCTGGTCTGCGGTTCAGGCCGCCTTGACTTCCTCGGCCACGGCGTCGGCCTGACGCGCCGCCTTCAGCACTTTTGCCCACCAGGCAACGTCATTGACCAGCGCGGTTGCCGCCTGGTTCAGGTGCTCAAGCTCGTCGAGCTTCTTCTCACCTTGCCTGACGGCGAGGAAATCGGCCCAGGCAATATGGACGGCGGACTTGACCGGCGCCATCTGCAGCTCAACCGCATGCAGCCTCAGCTGCTCGACGGCCCGTGCGCCGCCGACGCTGCCATAGCCGACGAAGCCGGCCGGCTTCTTGTTCCATTCATTGGCGGCGTAGTCGATCGCGTTCTTCAGCACGGCGGTCGGGCCATGGTTGTATTCGGCGGCGGTGAAGATGAAGCCATCGAACTCGGCGACCTTCTTCTGCCAGCGCTTTGCCACTTCATTCTGCGACGGCGCCCAGGCGGACGATGCGACCTCGTCGAAAAACGGCAGCGGGAAGTCGCGCAGATCGACCACCTCCACGTCGATGTCGGCATGCGACTTGGCGATCTTGGCGATCCACTGGGTCGGAACGTCGGCAAATCGTGCGGCGCGGGTCGAACCGACGACAATGGCGATTTTGGGTTTGGACATAGAGGGCTCTCCTTCAGGCAAATTTCTGGTATCGTTTAGATACCTGAGCTATATGAGTGACTGCACTCACGAGGCGCAAGGAGGCATCTTTTTGTTACCAAGGCACCCGCACCGCACCGAGGACTGCCGCGCCATCTCGGAAATCCTGCAGCGCGTCGGCGACAAATGGACCGTACTCGTCGTCGGCAAGCTCGGTGACGGGCCGCTGCGCTTCAACGAATTGCGCAGCGCCGTCGGCGGCATTTCGCAGAAGATGCTGACCACCACGTTGCGCGGGCTTGAGCGCGACGGCTTCGTCACCCGCACCGTGTTTCCGACCATTCCGCCGCGCGTCGACTATGAGCTGACCGATCTTGGCTACGAGCTTCTTGTGCCGGTCGGTGCGCTCGGCGAATGGGCGCGCAAGAACACCGAGCGGGTCAAGGCCACGCGCGAAAGGTTTGACGGCATGCACGCCTGAAACCTTTGCATTGCAAGGGTTCAGAGCAGCGCGGAAGTTTTGACGGGTCGGATGTGCTTGTGTTGACGGACCGCATGCCTTGGCGATTAGCGCAAACGCCCCATCGCTTCGTCATCCTGGGGCGGAGCAAGGAGCGAAGCGACGCGGCGCAGACCCCAGGATCCATGCCGCGACTGCAGAGCGCGGCTGCGGTGCAGAATTCTGTTCCGCTGCACTCTTCGGCTAAGGTTACGGCATGGATCCCAGGGTCTGCGCGACGGAGCTTCGCTCCTGCTTCGCCCTGGGATGACGAAGTTGGGGAGGCTTCGGCCAATCCCGAATGTCTATGATGGTCCACCGACACGAACGATGAAATCTTGGCTGCCGACAGGCCTCTAACCCGCCAAATCCCCTGTGCAAAGCTACTAGGGACGGCCAGTCAATTCGGGCTTCGAAAATCCAGTCGATCAGCTTTCGGCCGGAACGGCCTTCGGCTTGCCTTCGCCGTCCAGCGCGACCATGACGAAATCGGCATGGGTGACCTTCTCCATCAGGTCGGAGAGATAGCGCTGCGCCCACGCCTCGACCTTGAGCGTCATCGAGGTGCGGCCGACGCGTTCGACATGGGTGTAGATGCAAAGCGTGTCGCCGATCTTCATCGGCTTGGCGAACGACATCTCCTTCACCGCCGCCGTCACCACGCGGCCCTTGGCACGCTCGGCGGCGCGGATGCCGCAGGCCAGATCCATCTGCGCCATCACCCAGCCGCCGAAGATATCGCCCGCCGCATTGGCGTCCGATGGCATGGCGAGCGTGCGCAGCGTCAGATCGCCGATTGGCCGGCCGTCCGCGTAATGCACCATGCAAATCCCCTCGAGATCGATTGTCCCGATCCCGTAGCGAGGCGATGATTATACGTCAACGCACCCTCTCACCTGTGTTGGCGGGCATGCTGCGCGGCGCATGCACTAAGAGTAGACTGCGCAACGTCATCGATGGACAACCGATCGGTCCAGTTATCTCAGGGAGCCGCTAAAAGCATGCGCACGCAGGAAGAATGGTCAAACGAAGAAGACGCTCGTGCTTACAGAGAAATCCGGGCATTGGTCGATGGATGGAAAAGTCTCGGTTACAAGACATATCCGGATGGAACGGAGTGGGTCGGCCATACGCCACATCGCGCGCCTGAAGCGTATCTGCATCAGTTGTATGCACCACTTGGCGCCACCGGAATTGAGCAGATGGAGACTGAACTTTCGGACCGACTTCCAGATAATTTCCGTTGTTTTCTCATGCTCCATAACGGCATAGGTCTGTTTGCGAATTATTTGAATATATATGGGCTCCGACGTAGCTGGTCACGCACAAATCTGGTGGAAGCGGGCCAGCAACCCTTCTCCATACTGGTACCGAATGTACAGAGACGCCCAATCAGCGCACCGGACGATGTTATCTTTATTGGTTCGCTCGGAGATAATAGAAATTTAATTGGCATGAATCCGGACGGAAGCGTCTTTCGCTGGGAGAGTGACGTCAAATCCTACTCGAGCGTTTTCGCCTTCCTGTTGGAAGAAGCCAATGAGGAGGCGGCGCTGTTCAACCCGGATGGGCGCAGACGCGAATCTGGTAACTGAGCGCCATCCAAACCGAATATTCCCGGTCGCATTTTTCACAACGCATGCCGGAAGGCGGGACGCGGGGAAGCCGTCGCGTCTAGGCTGCGCTGAGCTTTGCGGAGCTGCCAACACCAATCATGCAGAGTTTTGATTTCATCATCGTCGGCTCCGGCTCGGTACTGGCGGACAAACTGTCGGCCTCGGGCTGCTTCTCGGTGCTGGTGCTCGAGCCGAGCGGCCGGCCGTCCGCATAATGCACCATGCGCCAAATCCCTTCGAGATCGATTGTCCCGATCCCGTATCGGGATGGCGAGGATGCGTCAACGCGCCGCCAGCCGGCAATGTCGCAGTTTGAAATTCGGCTATGGGCTCAATTGAGCCGTCCGTTGCCGATGATCGCGTAACGGGTGAGGCCGACCGCGGGAGGTCTCGGCGCTTATGGCGTCGCCATGCATGTTTCCATCGGATTCTCGCCTCGCCGCGCCAGGATGATTTCCGTTATCGTTTCAAGTGGTGAACGCTGGTTGTCGGGGAGCACCATCGGTGGCTACCTTGAAGACAACATGGGAGGACAGCCTCAGACCCGGCAAGCGGGCGAAATGATGAGTTGGAGGAGACGATGCCAGGCATTGAAGCCGCGATCAGGGAACTGCTGGAGAGTCGATCGGCTGCCATGGGCGCCAAAGACATCGAGTGGCTTATGTCCCTTTACTCCAACGACATAGTCTATTTCGACCTCGTACCGCCGCTTCGGTATGTGGGATCCAACGCCCTTCGCGAGCGGTTCCTGGATTGGTTTCCCCGCTGGTCTGGTCCGATTGGCCAGGAGCTTGGCCAACTGGATGTTGCGGCCGGCGACGCGGTTGCCGCCGCATGGATGCTTATCCGAGCGCATGGGACCCTGAAAACCGACGCGAAAGTCGACTACTGGGTACGCGTGAGCAATGCATTTCGTCGATCTGGAGACAGATGGACGATCACGCACGAGCACGTTTCCCTCCCCGTCGACATGCGGAGCAGGACAGCAGCCTTGGACTTGACCCCTTAGCGTCGCCGGAACGACGTTCGAGCGGAAAGCAACAGGACTTGAGGGCCAATCGCGACGAGCGCTTCCGGCAGTGGATACGTTTCCACCTTCGGTCGCGCCGGGTTCAGGGTCGTCGCTCGCAGGGTGCCAGCCCGCCCGATCATGCGTTATGATTTCAAGCAAAATGCTGATGATGGCGTATGATGCTTGGACCGCTTGCTCACAGGCAAAGGCAACTTCGGGCAGGACACCGAAAGCAAACGAAGTGCCGGTCGCTTTTTTCACAGGCGATGCCGGAAGCTCCGGTGATCGCGGCAGCTTGCGGCGTCTAGGTTGAGCAAAAATCCGGAGCCGTCGCGCAGCCACCATGCAGACCTATGACTTCATCATCGTCGGTTCCGGTTCGGCCGGCTCGGTCCTGGCCGAAAGGTTGTCGGCCTCGGGCCGCTTCTCGGTGCTGGTGCTCGAAGCCGGCGGCACCGATCGGCGCTTCTACGTGCAGATGCCGCTCGGCTACGGCAAGACCTTCTTCGACCCGGCGGTCAACTGGAACTACAAGACCGAGCCGGACCCCGGCCTCGCCGGCAATGTCGACCACTGGCCGCGCGGCAGGCTGCTCGGCGGCTCGAGCTCGATCAACGCCATGGTCTGGATTAGGGGCGCGCGCGAGGATTTCGACGCTTGGGCAGCGGCCGGCAATCCCGGCTGGGGCTTCGACGATCTCCTGCCTGCCTTCAAGGCGCTCGAGGACAATCAGGCCGGCGCCGATCGATGGCGCGGGGTTGGCGGTCCGCTGCATATCACCGACTGCTCGACCTCGGTCCATCCGCTGACCAAGCGCTATCTGGCGGCCGCCAATCAGGCCGGCCTGCCATTCAACCCGGATTTCAACGGCGCCTCCCAGGAAGGCGTCGGCATCTATCAGATCACCACCAAAAACGGCCGCCGCATGTCGGCCGCCCGTGCCTTCCTGCGCCCGGCGATGAAGCGAAAAAATGTCCGCGTCGAGATGAATGCGCTGGCAACCAGAATCCTGTTCGAGGGCAAGCGCGCCGTCGGGATCGAATATCTCCAGAACGGCGAGACGAAGACTGCCCGCGCCGGCCACGAAGTCATTCTGTCGGGCGGCTCGATCAACTCGCCTCAATTGCTGCAGCTTTCCGGCATCGGTCCCTCGGCGCTCCTTGGAGCGCTCGGTATTCCCGTCATTCACGCCAATGAGAATGTCGGCGCGAACCTGCAGGACCATGTCGGCATCAACTACACTTTCAAGGGCAGGCTGCCGACGCTCAACCAGATCCTGCGTCCCTGGTGGGGCAAGCTCATGGTCGGCATGCAATACATCCTTATGCGCTCCGGCCCGCTGTCGCTGTCGATGAACAATGCAGGAGGCTTCTTCCGCACCGACCCGGCTCTTTCGCGGCCCAATATGCAGCTCTATTTCCAGGCGTTTTCGACCGTCATCCCGAAGGGCGGGGAGCGCCCGATCCTGACGCCAGATCCGTGGCCGGGCTTTTCCATCGGCCTGTCCAACTGCCGTCCATCGAGCCGTGGCGAGATCATGATCCGCTCCAGCAATCCGCGCGACTATCCGAAGATCGTCGCCAATGCCTTCTCGACCGAAGCGGACGTCGCCGAAATGCTGGCGGCGGTGAAGTTCGTGAGGAAGATCGCTTCCATGCCGGCGATGGCCGACATCATCGAGGAAGAGGTTTTGCCGGGCCCATCAATCAAGTCCGACGCGGATCTCATTCAGGATTTCAGGAAACGTTCAGGCACTGTCTACCACCCGGTCTCGACATGTCGCATGGGACCGGACGCTGCGCGCGCCGTCGTCAACCCGCGCCTGCGGGTTCACGGCCTCGCCGGCTTGCGCGTCATCGATGCCTCGATCTTTCCCGATAACATCACCGGCAACACCAACGCCGCCTCGATCGTGACCGGATGGAAGGGTGCCGAACTGGTTCTGGAGGATCAAAAATGAAAATCACCGACGTAAAGACCTGGGTTGTCGGCAATCCGCCGCCCGGCATCGGCGGCAAGTATTTCATCTTCGTCAAGCTCACCACCGACGGCGGCGTGGTCGGCTATGGCGAGGCCTATAACGCCACCTTCTCGGGTCATGTCACCGCGAAGATGATCGAGGACATGGCCGAGCGCTATATCGTCGGCCGAGACCCGCACGACATCGAAAACTTCTTCCGCCGTGCCTATTCGTCCGGCTTCACCCAGCGCCCCGACGTGTCCGGCATGGGCTGTTTTTCGGCGCTCGAAATCGCATGCTGGGACATTATCGGCAAGGAGGCCGGGAAGCCGGTCTACAAGCTGCTCGGCGGCCAGGTAAACGAAACGCTGCGTTCCTATACCTACCTCTACCCGCACAGCGGCAGCGTCCATTCGGAGGACGCGCGCGGCAAGAACGTCTACAACGACCCTGATATGGCGGCCGAATGCGCGCTCGAATATGTCGAGCAGGGTTTTAACGCGGTCAAACTCGACCCGGCCGGCCCCTACACCGCCTTTGACGGACACCAGCCGCGTCTCGTCGACATCGACCTCTCCGCCCGCATGATCAAGGCGATCCGCGAGGCGGTCGGCACAAGAGCCGACATCCTGTTCGGCACGCATGGCCAGTTCACCGCGTCGGGCGCGCTGCGCATGGCCCGCGCCATCGAACCTTACGACCCGCTGTGGTTCGAGGAGCCGGTGCCGCCCGACATGCCCGAAGTGATGGCGCAGGTGGCGCGTGGCACGTCGATCCCGATCGCCACCGGCGAACGGCTGACGACCAAGTTCGAGTTCGCCCGTGTCATCGAGAACCGCGCGGCGACCATTTTGCAGCCCGACCTCGGCCGCTCCGGCGGCATTCTCGAAACCAAGAAGATCGCCGCCATGGCCGAGGCCTATCATATCCAGGTCGCCCCGCACTGCTATTGCGGACCGATCGTCGGTGCGGCCAACATCCAGCTTGCCGTGACCTTGCCCAACTTCCTCATCCTGGAATCGCTGAAGCAGTGGGACGGCTTTCACGAAAAGCTGCTGAAGAAAAAGATCGAATGGCAGGACGGCAACGTCATTCCGTCGAAGGAACCAGGCCTTGGCGTCGAACTCGACGAAGCCGTCTGCGAGGCGCATCCCTGGACCGGCAATGACCTGCATCTGCAGATGATGCAGACGCCATTGATGCCGTGAGCTGTCGAGCAGGAATTTCTCGAACGTCCCGGTCTCTTCAGAAACGTCCTGACCGGTTTGCTGCGCAAACGGGTGAGGCGTATTCGCACGCAAGGACGCCGGGCTTTTCCCGGCAGAGCGAGACCTGATACACAGGTGGATTATCAAGCGATTCCAGCATATTGGCTGGATCGTCGGAATAGCACCCCAAAGGACCTGAATCAAAGTCTAAACACCTTGATTCAATATCTGAGCGTCAGCGCGCCGGGTAGGATCTCGAAGGTCGCCGGTATGCGCCCGGGGGATTCGCCGTCTACGTCGACCAGCGCGGCGTTCTTTTGCGCATCACCGAGGGGTTCGACAACCACTTTCTTGCCGCGCAAAATGGTGATCGCCGAATGGTTGCGATGCCGCCCGCCATAGAGCAGACGGATATCCCAGATCAGTTTCAGCTTGCCGGCCGCACGCAGGATGACGATGTCGAATTGACCGTCGTCCAGTTCGGCATCCGGCGCGATCATCATGCCGCCGCCGAAGAATTTTCCGTTGGCCACCGCCACCAGCGCCACGCGCGCTTCGACCGGGTCGCCGTCGTCGACGGTGATCACAACGTCCTGGAACCGGTAGCGCATGAATTCCCACACGGTGCGCCAGTAGAACAGCGCCTTGGCCGACACCTTGCCCTTGCGCTTGTCGGCGTTGACCGCGCGGTCGGTGGCGCCCGAAAGCCCGAGGCTGGCGATGTTGATGAAATGGCGGCTGGCCAGCGCGCCATGGTCATCGACATAGGAGATGCGGCCGGCATCGACCTTGTGGGCCTTGGCACCGGCGATGCGCCTCAGCGTCAGGTCGACCTCGCCCGAAAGGCCGAGCCCGCGGGCGAAATCGATGCCGGCGCCGCAAGGCAGCAGGCCGAGCTCGGCCGTCCGGCCGCCTTCCGCAAACGCCTGCAGCAGCCCGTCGGCGACTTCGCTGGCGGTGCCGTCGCCGCCCGCCGCGATCACCAGGTCGAAGCCGCTGGCGGCA
>NZ_RZSU01000079.1:0-31180 GCF_003997585.1 Mesorhizobium sp. M5C.F.Cr.IN.023.01.1.1
ATTGCGCAGTTCGATCGACGCGACCCCCCAGGTCAAATCCGCGCTCGAAGCCAAAGGACTCACCTCGGCGCAAGTGATCGCCGCCAGTATGGACACCAATGGCGCGCTGACCTTGATCACCAAGAAAGCGAGCTGACGATGCGCTGTGGCGGGCCGGCACAAGGCCGGTCTGCCGCATTGGGGAGGGAACCTTCGCAGGGCAGAATACGTTTCGACTTTTTGGCGTAGAAGCGAGTCTCGAAAGAGGCTCTGAGAGCGAGCGATGGCGATCACCACCTTCCCTGAGACCAGATGGCCGCATATGATTGCCGCTACTGCGTTTCTCGCGGCGAGCGTTCCCCAGGCCGCGCTGAATGCACAGGGTCTGGAAGCCCCGGATACGGTCAACAAGATCATCGGCTCGGAGGTCGGCCAGGAAGAGACCAACACGGCTGTGGAAGCCGGCAAAGTCACCACGGCGATCGACCGGACGCGTGAAAACATCGGTACGGTGCGCAAAACATCCAAGCTCGACAAAGTCGATATCGTGTTCCTCACCGACGCCGCGCGCACGGAAGGCGGTCTGCCGCCGGCGATAGAAAGCAAGGTCGAGCAGCATCAGGACGACATTGCAGAACTGCGCGAGGAGATCGAGGCGAACGCATTGCTGTTCAACGCAATCGACTCTCGACGCGTGCTGACCGAAGACGTTCTCGCCGTGGAATTCGATGATCCTGGAAAGGTCGTCATCTACGCGGCGGCCAAGCCGCCCAGCTGAGCCGAAACTGCTCGACGCCTTGGATCTCACAGCGCGCCCATGATCTTCTGCTGGAACCCGTAGACCTCGCGCTTGCCGCCGAGCGGCACCAAAGTGACGTCGCGCTCCTGGCCGGGCTCGAAGCGCATCGCCGTGCCGGCGGCGATGTCGAGGCGCATGCCCCGCGCCTTGTCGCGATCGAATTTCAGCCCCTCATTGGTCTCGAAGAAGTGATAGTGGCTGCCGACCTGGACCGGCCGGTCGCCGCTGTTGGCCACTTTCAAGGTGACGGTCGGCTGGCCCTTGTTGAGTTCGATCTCGCCGCCTGCCGTGATGATTTCGCCCGGGATCATCGCCAGCCTCACAAGACGCCGAAGGCGAGACCGGCACCGACGGCAGCACCGGCGCCGCCAGCGGCGCGGGCAAGGCCCGGGAATCTGATGCCAAGGCCAAGACCGGCAGCGAGGCCGGCGGCATGGAGTAGCGCGGTGGCGACGGCAAAGCCGGCCATATAGCCGAGCCCGCCGGCGTTTTCAGGCGCCTCGGTGCCATGGGCGTGACCGTGGAGCAGCGCGAACAGGCCGATGATGGCGACGCCGGCCGAGACCGGTAGATCGATCGCGAGCGCGACAAGCAGTCCCAGCGCCACGACGGACGCCAGTATGCCCGGTTCGACGAACGGCACCGGCACCTGCAGCATGCCGAGCGCGCCGCCTGCCAGCATGACGGTGACGAAGGCGAGCGGCCAGGCGACAACCGCCTTGCCGCCGTTGAGCGCCGCCCACAACCCGACCGCGATCATAACTGCCATGTGGTCGAGGCCAGAGAGCGGATGCATGAAGCCGGCTGACAGGGACGCGGTCGTGCCGATGCCGACATGAGCATAGGCGGGCATTGCGGCGGCGAAAAGCAGGATCGTCGAGAGAGACGTGCGTTTGATCATTGCGGGGACCATCGATATGCCTTCCGTTGTCAGGATCGTGCCGTCACGCGGCATTGCGGCCGGGCTGCAGCCTTCGGTCTTGAGGACGCGCTTTGTCGAGGCGGGATGTTTCGTCAGCATCGCTGCCGGCCGGATCGGGCGCACTGAAAAATTGCCGCCGCAATTCGGGCAGACGCGACCCAGCACGTTTACCGCGCAATCGGCGCAGAAGGTGCACTCGAAGGTGCAGATCAGCGCATCCGTCGCCTCAGGCGGCAGGTCTTTGTCGCAGCATTCGCAGTTGGGGCGCAGTTCAAGCATTTTCTTCTCCTACCTTATCGGCCCTCACCTTATCGGCTCGTGCACGGTCACCAGCTTGGTGCCGTCGGGAAACGTCGCCTCGACCTGGACGTCGTGGATCATCTCGGCGATGCCGTCCATCACCTGCGCGCGGGTGACGACATGGGCGCCGGCCTCCATCAGCTCGGCGACCTGGCGGCCGTCGCGGGCGCCCTCGACGACGAAGTCGGTGATCAGGGCGATCGCCTCCGGGTGATTGAGCTTGACGCCGCGTTCGAGCCGCTTGCGCGCCACGATCGCCGCCATGGCGATGAGCAGCTTGTCCTTTTCCCTTGGCGTCAGGTTCATGCGTTTCCCTAGGATGGCGTAATCAGGAGTGGCGTAATCGGAATCAGAGTGACCATAATTTGGGCAGACCCGCCCGTCTGTTGAGCAATTCGACGAGCGGAACCAGCCGCTTGCGGAGCTGGTAGCCGTCCTCGGCAAACAGCCTCGCAAGAAGCTTGCCAGATTTCTTCACGCTCCAGACACTGGCGTCGCCCTGGCCGCCGATAATGCCCCGGACCGGATCGAGCAAATCCTCCACCCGCGGTGAGATCATCAGCACCGTCGCCATGGCGATGGCGCCACCGGCCACGGCCGAACGGCCCAGAATGGCGGCAATGCCGGGCCCGATGCGGAAATCCTCGGCATGAACGAGCGCTCCTTCCTGACTGACGCGCCAGCGGTCGTGGAAGCTGCCGTGCGCCGCGCGTTCGCCCATGGCGAGGCGGCCGAAGACGGTCGCCTCGAGCACCAGCGCCTCGGCACCGGCGGCAAGCTCCAGGTCGAGCCTGCGGGCAAAGGCCGATCGATCAAAGACGATGGTTTCCTGCGGCAGCCAGGCTATGCGGCCGTCGGCGCCGACCGTCAGCTTCACCCGCACCTCGGCGCGATCGGATGCGGCGCGGTAGACCTTCTCGCAGGCCTGGGTGGTTATGGTGGCGGAGGCGCCGGCGCCGACATCGATCTCCCAGTCGAGGCGGTCGCCGCCGGTCAGCCCGCCGGCGGTGTTGATCAGGACGGCTTCGAGCGGATCGGCCGAGACGGCCGGCATGCGGATCTTGGCTGAACCATCCTGATAGAGGCGCCGAAGACGGGTGCGGCCGCCATTCTTGTCACAAGCAAGCTGCGCGGTTCCGGCGACGCGCTGGGCCGGCGGCACAAAGCTCAGGCCATGTTCGGTTATATCCATGGCGCCAACGATAACCACACCGCCGGCTTTGTCGACATATAGCTTGTTGCTTGACAACGTTTCGGTTTCTATAGAGGAGCCGTCTTGGTACGGTCACACAGCGCCTGGCGGGATAAAAGGCGACGGTGACGATCTGAACCTGGGGAAAAAGAGGCGCTGATCAGTTGGCGTCGAGAAACGACAAGGTTGGGGAAGGAACCGAATGGCTGACCAGCTGGCAACGGAAATCATCGCGAAGATCAAGGCTCATGCCGAGCCCGGTGGCGAAGAAATCACCACCAGCACCGAACTGACCTCACTTGGCATTCATTCGCTGGAACTGACGGAGATCATCTTTGACCTCGAGGAACAGTATGGCATCGAGATCGAGATGAACACGGTCGATGCCTGGAGCAACCTGAAGAACGTCGGCGACATGGTCGAGGCGGTTCGCGCGCTGATCGCGAAAAAAGCCTGACTGAATGAACAAGCGCGTCGTCATTACCGGCATCGGCGGCTTATGCGGGCTCGGCACCAATGTGCCCGCGATCTGGGGCGAGATGCGCTCCGGCCGCTCGGCCATCGGCCCGATCGTCAATTCGGAGCTGCATGACCTGAAAATCAGGGTCGGCTGCGAAATCAGGACGATTCCCGATCACGGCATCGACCGCAAGCAGGTCGTCTCGATGGACCGCTTCAGCCTTTTGGCGACGATCGCCGCGCGGGAGGCCGCGCAACAAGCCGAGCTGAACCTGCACGCAGCCAACACCTACCGGATGGGCGCCATCGTCGGCGTCGGCGTCTGCGGCTGGGAGGCGATCGAAGAGAGCTATCGCGCCATCCTGCTCGAAGGCAAGAACCGCGCCGGCATCTTCACCGTGCCGAAAGTGATGCCGGGTGCTGCGGCCGGCCATGTCAGCATGAATCTCGGCCTGCGCGGACCGGTCTTCGGCATCACTTCGGCCTGCTCCTCGTCCAACCACGCCATTGCCTCGGCGGTCGACCAGATCAGGCTCGGCCGCGCAGATGTCATGCTCGCCGGCGGTACCGATGCGCCGCTGGTCTGGGGCATCCTGAAAGGCTGGGAGGCGCTGAGGGTGCTGGCGCCCGACACCTGCCGGCCGTTTTCGGCCGATCGCCAGGGCTTGGTGCTCGGCGAAGGCGCCGGCATGGTTGTGCTGGAAACCTACGAGCATGCCATGGCGCGCGGCGCCACGATTCTCGCCGAAATTGCCGGCGCCGGCCTTTCCGGCGATGCCTCCGACATCGTCGCGCCGACCATCGAAGGGCCGGAGGCGGCGATGCGCTTCTGCCTCGTCGATGCCAGGCTCAACCCGGAAGACATCGACTATATCAATGCGCATGGCACCGGTACCAAGGCCAATGACCAGATCGAGACGGCGGCGATCAAGCGCGTCTTCGGCGACCATGCCTCCAGGCTTTCGATCTCCTCGACCAAATCGATGCACGCCCACTGCCTCGGCGCGTCGGGCGCGTTGGAGCTGATCGCGTGCGTGATGGCGATCCGCGAAGGCATCGTGCCGCCAACAGCCAATTTTCGCGAAACCGACGCCGATTGCGATCTCGACATCACGCCGAATGTGGCGCGCGAGCGCAAGGTGCGCGCGGCGATCAGCAACGGCTTCGCCTTCGGCGGCACCAATGCGGTGCTGGCGTTCAAGGCGGTCTGACCGCAACCGGATCATCCCGATAGGGGCGAAGCTCTTGCCCTCGCCGCGACCGCGCGCTTCCCCGCGAAAAATCCCGCCCAGGAGTTTCGATGACCGACCTGTCCGCCTTTCCGATCGCCACGCGCTGGCCGGCCAGCCATACCAACCGCATCCAGCTCTATTCGTTTCCGACGCCGAACGGGGTGAAGGTGTCGATCGCGCTGGAGGAACTCGGCCTGCCATACGAGGCGCATGCGGTGAACATCGGCAAGAAAGAAAGCTGGACGCCGGAATTCCTGTCGCTGAACCCCAACGGCAAGATCCCGGCGATGATCGATCCGGATGGCCCGGGCGGCAAGCCGATCGGGCTGTTCGAATCCGGCGCCATCCTGCTCTACCTCACCGACAAGACCGGCAGGCTGATCCCGGCCGACCCGGCGCGGCGTTACGAAACGATCCAGTGGGTGTTCTTCCAGATGGCCTCGATCGGGCCGATGTTCGGGCAAGTCGGCTTCTTCCACAAATTCGCCGGACGCGAGATCGCCGACAAGCGGCCGCTGGCGCGCTATCGCGACGAATCGCGGCGGCTGATCGGTGTGCTCGAGACGAGGCTGAAAGGCCGCAGCTGGATCATGGACGACGATTACACCATCGCCGATATCTCGATGCTGGGGTGGGTGCGCAATCTGATCGGTTTTTACGAGGCAAGGGAGCTTGTCGGCTTCGACGACTTTCGCAATGTCGCGGCATGGCTGGAACGCGGCCTTGCCCGCCCGGCGGTGCAAAAGGGTCTTAGTATCCCCGCCCGGGGCTAGCTCAATCGGCCGCAGGCGCCGAGAAGCGGCTGGGCCTATTTTGCCTTGGTTTTGGGTTTTGAGCCGCCCTTGCCCATGACGGAAGCGGCAAGAGACGCAGCGCTCCTGGCGGTGGCGACAACCGCACCGGCCGCGACATTGGCCGTCGTTTTAACCGTGCGCATTGCGCTGTCTGCCATCGAGCCGCCGGTTGCCGATTTCCTGGGCTTGGCCGGTTTTGCCGTGGCCTTGGCCGCGGTCGGTGTCACTTTCTTCGGTGCTGCCTTGCCAAAACTGGGCTTTGCCGCATCCTTGGAGCGGGCGGCGACCGCCGGGCCAGCGCCCGTCTTCGATTCAGTGGCCTTTGATTCAGTTGACTTTGATCGGGTTGCCCTGCCCTTGCCGGGTGCAGGCTTTCTTGCCTTGGTTGCCATCGGAGTTGCCATGGGACAGTTTTCCTCATGTCAGCATCATTGCCGTATCTGACATAACGGTCGGAAAGTCCTAAGGTTCCGGCGGGCCGTCCTGCGCATCAGGATTGATCGCCGATCACCAGATCGGCGGGGCGGCGGCGGGCAAGCACGCGGTCGATATTGGGCATGTCGTTGGAGGCGATCCAGGCGCGGGCGTCTTCGTCGGAGCGGCCATGCTCATGCCATCGCTCGAGCAGCCGGCGCTCGAGCTCGGCGCGCGGCATATCGACGAAGATCGAGAAATCGAACAGCGGCGCCAGTCGCGACCATGGTTCTTCGTCAAGCAAGAGATAGTTGCCTTCGACCAGGATGAACTTGGTGTCGGCGGCGATGATCGAAGCGGCGGCGCGCGACAGCTCCATGCTGCGGTCGAACACCGGAATCGCGATGTCGGGCTCGGCCGCGCGGATGCGCTTCAGCAAGGTTTCGAAGCCGGCAAAGTCGAAGGTTTCCGGAGCGCCCTTTCGCGCGCGCAGGCCGCGTTGCTCGAGCACGATATCGTCGTAATGGAACCCGTCCATCGGCACGATTTCGGCCGCGCCTTCCGGCAGCAGTTCATGCAGGCGGGCCGAAAGCGTCGACTTGCCGGCGCCCGGAGGACCGGCGATGGCAACGACAAAACGCTGCGCCTTGCCGGCGCGCTTGAAGATGGTGGCGGCGAGATGAGCAATCTCGGACATCGGAGCCTTTCTGGCTGGGTGTTTTGGATCGCATATTGGCAATAGTTCGCGGGAATTTCAAACGCGGGCTTATTGAAGATCGACCAATTGGAGAGGTCGACTCCGCCCCTCATTGCCCTGCCGGGCATTTCTCCCCGTATAGTGACGGGAGAAAGAGCTGGCCGCGACCTTGGCGCCCTTCCTGCAACGCTGGTGATTGGCGAAACCGTCGGTGAGAGCGCCCTCTACCCGTCACTTTACGGGGAGAGGATGCCGGCAGACAGGTGAGGGGCAGCGCAAGCGCCCGCAATGAGCTATAGCCTGCGCACAGCCCCATCAGACAGGCACGGCATGGCCGATCCGCAGGAAATCGCCGTCGAAAGCGACGTTGCGCGTCGAGCCGTCAGCCGCCGTGAGGCGCATGCGCCCCTGCGCGGTGGCGATGTCGCGCGGCGGCTCGCCGGCGGCTTGTTGACTTTGGGGCAAGGCGCCGATGACGTGGCGGAACGAGACATCGCCCCCTTCGCCAAGAGCAAAGGCGGTTGCCACCCCCTCCCGCTTCAGCCAGTTGTCACCGAGCGACGCGGCATGGCCGAGCGCGGTGCGGCCGTCCTCGATGCCGAGCACGCCGCGATGGCGGCCGCTCCACGGCGCGTAGTCGCGACCGCCATTGCTGACCCACAGCATCGTGACCGGCAGTTCGGCCGGGTTCTTCAGCACCACAACGAGATCGGCTTCCGCCTTTCGCGCCAGTGCGGTCCAGCCCGGCCCGCCATGGTCGGCCTCGACCAGCGTGACGAAATCCTCTCGGCTCTGGTCGATGCGATAGTCGGTCAGGTCGAGCGTGCCGCCATCGGCGGCGAGAAAACGCGTCAGGTCGGTGGAACGCGCGGGATAGGCGAAGCGGAAACGGCCGCGGGCCGGATCAGGCTCCAGCGGGTCGTCCGGCGTCGCCGCAAATCGCTTCGGCGAAAAAGCGAGCCTGCCGCCGTCCTTCATCACCGTCATCGGATGATGCGCGACGGAAATCGCGCCCGAACCACCGGAAAAGACATGTTCCTGGTAGAGAAAGGGATGATCGTCGCGCAGGGTCAGGATCTTGTCGACCGTCGCGCCCATGACCTTGTGCTGCAGCCGGAAAACGGCCCGCCAGCCGTCGGCAGTCGCCTCGGAAGCGACGGCATCCCAGCGGCTGTTGGCCGGCCAGCCATGCAGGGGTGCTTCCTCGACATCGCTTCGGGAAAACGGCGCGCAGAGAAAATCGCCGGACAGGCGAACGGTGCCGGCAGGCAGGTCTTGCGGCAGCGTCTCGCGCGGCTCGTCGATCCAGGGCGCGCGATGCAGCGGTTTTAGCCGGCGCCCGTCGATATCGACCGTCATGTCGACGAGATGGCCGACGGTGAGATCGACCGTTACCGAAATGCCGTTTGCCTTGATCGTGAGCGTATCCATGGCGCACCTGCTGATTCTGCCGGCGCCAGCAAACCCGGTCGGTGCCGGTTGCGCAAGCGCAGTCCCCGGTATTTCGGCGCCCAGACCAGCGCAGCGCAGGCTCCGTCCTGGCATCTGTGGACAGGTGATAATCCTGGGCAACACCAGTGTTAACCAAATAGACGGCGCCATTGGGTTAGGCTAGTTTCCCAGTCGTTTCAGCAACAGCTTACCTTCAGAACAGTGTCCAAGCCGCGCCTCTTTCCTTTCATTAAAAGATTTGTCGCGGCGTTTGCGCTGCTGGTGCTCGTCGCCGGCTGCGCGACGACGCCGCCGGAAACCATGCTGGCGGTGCCGGCGCCGGCGCAGAAATATGCGGCAATCGTCATCGACGGCAGCAGCGGCAGGACGCTGTTCGAGGCCAATTCAACGGCGCCGCGCTATCCGGCGTCGCTGACCAAGATGATGACGCTCTACCTTCTGTTCGAGGCGCTGGACCAAGGCCGCATCAGCAAGACGACGCCGATCCCGGTCTCGGACAACGCCGCCAGGCAGCCGCCGACCAAGCTGCGCTTCCGTCGCGGCGAGACGATCGACGTCGAATCGGCGATCCGGGCGATCACCGTCAAATCGGCCAATGACGTGGCGGTCGCCGTCGCCGAATATCTCGGCGGCAGCGAAGCGGCGTTTGCCGCAATGATGACGGCCAAAGCGCGCCAGATCGGCATGCGCAGCACCGTCTTCCGCAACGCTTCGGGCCTGCCGGACGCCGGCCAGCTGACGACGGCGCGCGACATGGCGGTGCTCGGCATGGCGCTGCGCACCCGCTTCCCGCAGCATTTCCACTATTTCTCCGAAAGCGACTTCATGTTCCGCGGCAGGCTGGTGCGCGGCCACAACGACATGCTCGGCCGCGTCCGCGGCGTCAACGGCATCAAAACCGGCTATATCAGAGCCTCCGGCTTCAACATTGTCACCTCCTACGATGCCGACGGCCGCCGGCTCATCCTCGTCGTGATGGGCGCCGACAGCGCGCGCCAGCGCAACGACCACGTCGAGGCGCTAATCCAGCGCAACCTGTCGCCGATGGCGGCGAACGCGACGACAAAGTTGCTTTACGCGCAGGAGTAGTGAGGGGTGGAGTGGCAGCGGACGAAAAGCCAGGGCTTTTTGAATGACGGATGCCCCGAGCCTGCGAGGCCGCGCAGCGACCGGATCGGCGCGAACCGATCGCCCAGAGGCGCCGGGACAACTTTGCGGCGCCTTGCCCGTTGAAGCCAGCGCCGGCTTCCGCTAAGAAGCGTGGCTGGCCGGTTACCCGGCTGGTTCGTTTTCCGGATTGTCGATCCTGAAGGCACCCGTAGCTCAGCTGGATAGAGCGCTGCCCTCCGAAGGCAGAGGTCACAGGTTCGAATCCTGTCGGGTGCGCCAATTAATGCAATAATATCAGTACCTTGTGCGAGGAGATCAATTGCTCGCCGTTGAGTTGACCTTTGCTGCGAAAGCACCGAGGGAGCAAATCTACGCAGAGGTCTTGGCCTGACCCTAGACGGACAATCGGCGCTCGAATTTGGTTCCGAATAGCGGACGTTCATCGAACCGCTTTGACCCGTTCCGGGCCGTCCCCCAATTGCCGATATTCCCGCTGCCCTGCGAAAACCAGGTGCGCAACCGAGAAAGGAAGTCTGATCAAGATATTCATTCTGGCAGCCCCGCCATGCAATAGCCCTTCACGAAATGTCGCCGCAGGTCTTCATCACGGAAAGGCTGCGAAGCCGACCACTGCCGGATAGTAAAGTTCGGATTGTTCATCATGAACAACTGTGCTTCGGTCCGCGCCTCCTCTAAGCGTCCCAGTTGCGCCAAGCTCGCCGCAAGCAGGCGGCGCGATGTCGCGCGATACGTTTCGGGCCGGCGCAGCGTCTGGACCGCGGATGCGTAGTCACGAATCGCATATTGGGCCTGCCCCAGCATCCAGTAATACCAGCCGGGCGGGTGGGGATTGAGCCTGAGCGCCTTGCGTACGTGTTCGATGGCGTCGGCCGGTCGGCCGTTCATCACAATCAGATCTGCACGCATCGCCCATGCATCGGCATGGTTCGGGTCCAATTTGAGGGCAGCGTCGAACTCGGCATCCGATTCCGCCCAGCGGCGTTCATGGCCCAGTATGATGCCTAGCACCCATCGGTTCCCAGCATCGTTGGGGTCGAGCGCGACGGCCTTTTGCGCTTCCGCGATGGCGCTTGCGCGATTTGGATCCATTGCCTGGTCCCAGAATTCCCAACTTAGCCACAGGTTCAGGGCCAGCAAGCGCCGTGCCTCCGCATAGTCCGGGTCGAGCGCGATCGCTCGCCGCAGCAGGAATATCGCTTCTCTCGCGGCGCTGGCCGTTTGCAGGCCCAAGGCCCGCGCTCGTACACAGAGGTCATACGCCTTCAGATTCGTAGGCCTATTGCGCGCTGGTGCGGCCGTCAGACGGCCCGCCAACGCTTCGACGATCTTCGCGGTCACCTCGTCCTGTACGGCAAATATATCTTCCAAGTTGCGGTCGAACCTCTCCGCCCAAAGGTGGTCCCCTTCGATCGCATCGATCAGCTGAGCGTTGATGCGAACCCGCCCTGCAGCACGGCGAGCGCTACCCTCCAGGACATAGCGCACCCCAAGCTCGCGAGCGATGCGGCGCACGTCCACGTGCCTGCCCTTGTATGCGAAACTCGAGTTGCTTGCGATGACAAACAGGCCGCTGGTCCTCGAAAGATCGGTGATCAGGTCTTCCGTCAAACCGTCAACAAATACCTCTTGCTCCGGGTCGTTACTCATGTTGGTGAACGGAAGCACGGCGATGGAAGGCTTGATCGGCAACGGTAGCGGCGCGTTTTCTCCCGACCCCTGATGCTCCCACATTGCCGAAGATTCGACGCGATAAACAGCCACCGGCTCTGTGACATTCTTGATCGTCTGCAGACCAAGCTCCTCAAACCCGCAGTCGAGACGCCGCTTGACCTGATCGTAGACATTACCGGAGACGCAGACTTCTCCCGGTCCAGCTATTCCCTGAAGACGCACGGCGACAATGACGCCATTCCCGTAGAGATCGCCGCCTTCCACGACGACATCACCTAGATTGATTCCGACGCGCAACAGGATTTGACGACCCTCAGCGAAACCTTTGTTCGCTGCCGCAATGCGCCTTTGGAACTCGACGGCGCAAGTCACGGCGTTCACCGCACTGGCGAACTCGACCAGAACGCCGTCACCCATCACCTTGACGATCCGGCCTTGGTGTTGGCGGACAAGAGGCTCCAGAATTTCCTTGCGCCGCTCCTTTAGCGCGGCGAGCGTACCCCGCTCGTCTAGTTCGATGAGCCGACTATAGCCGACCACATCAGCAGCCATTATGGCTGCAAGACGGCGTTGGGCGCGTTCTTCGGCCATTTCGCACGAGCGCTTTCACAGAACGCAGTGTGCTGAATTCTATGCCGCCCATTTCAAAAGTCTATCAGGCGAGATCCGAATCCTAGGCGGCAAGCCTCCGCGTGTAAGCACCAGCCGATCGTCCAATTCGATGACTGTTGCTTAATCCCGCCTGCAAGTGTCCGAAAGGGCGTCAACTCCGGATAAACGCCAACGTCAGCTTCAAAAAAACGCCGGAAGCGTCAGGGTATGTGCAGTCGAGGCGATGAAGCCCAACCTCGCAGAATCAAGATCGAGTTGGCTATATGGCTTGATCGGGTGGAAGGCTGCCCCGAACGTCATACCCGCTGGATTGCCCTTTATACAGCTCATCGAATGCCTGACTTGTCAGGATCCAGGCGAGATCCCGTCAATGCGGAGGGCCCGTACCTCGATCGGAGAGGCCCTCCCTCTGAGTTCCAGCGTGCGCTCACTGTTCGGCAAGTGACGAGGTCCGGCTCTGGTCCACGCCGCCTCGGTGACCAGAAGCTCGCCGGGGCCCGCCTGAGATGCCAAGCGCGCCGCTACATTCACCGCGTCTCCCATTGCCGTGAAATCGGCGACCAATCCGTCCCCGACGGAACCGACGTAAGCCGTACCGGAGTGAACGCCGATGCCGATGGGCAACCAAGGTCCGCCGGGCTCGCCGTGCCCGGTAGCCGAAAGCAGGCGCCGACCTGCCTCTACAGCGGCGGCGGGATGACCGGCGACGATGGCGGGAAGGAACAGGCCGATAAGCTCGTCACCGACGAACTTGTCTATCAGCGCATCGCAGCCGATTAAAATGTCACTACCGGACTTGAAGAATCGGTTCATGAGCGACGCGAACTCGGCAGGCATCATCCTTTCGGCCATGCTCGTAGAGCCTCGAACATCAGCGAAAAGAAGCGATAGATCGATCTCGGCGCCGCCAGGATTGGTGCGGATAAACTCTTCGCACAGGTTGCAGAAACTTGGGTTTTTTCGAGAGGGTTTCCTGCCCCATTTGGAAGAGAGCGCGCTCATGAGCACGCCACCCAAGGGGAACAGGCACGTCTTGCACCGGGGAGATCCCGGCAGCAGCTTGAACTGCATCCGATCGGCATGAAGGGGTGACTGCGGGTCGGTCAGAAGGCCGCGCCACATCTCCTCGTGGGGGTTCTTGTCGCTTGCCATCGGGTCCCACCTAAGCGGAGTTATAATAGCACGGGAAGAGACACTGGGCTTCTGAAATGACTGCTTTGGTCCGATCGCTTGCCACCCGCGCGATCGGGCAGGCAGAAGTGGGAGCGGCGCGTACCATGGTTGACAAGACCAAGGAGCGCTTCGGCCTGAAGCCAGAGTACCTAGCCGCCGACAGCGTCTACGGATCGATTTAAGCCGCTGGCGAACGGCAGCTCTGGAGACGCGCCGGGAAAGTCGGCTCCTGGCGCAACCTCGACCTACAGCGTGGTCAACCGCAACGTCTGCTATCGGGCCGCGGCGAAGATCACCGCAGCGGCCGAAATGGGCGCAAAGCAGACTTGCAGGGTGATCCGATCAGGCAGCAGCATGGCCCGCCTCGGATCTCACTGCCTTCGGTTGCCCCAGGAAGTGAGCAAGTGCCGTCTTCCTAGAAGCCCGATCGAGCGCATAGAAGGTGTGAGGGAAGGCGACGCCGTCCAGCAAACCCTGAATGTAGCCGGCGATGCTGTCGGCCGCCATGATGAGCGCGGTGTCCACTGTGTGGATGTAGCGGCTGGTCACCGACCCTCGTGAATGACCTACTAGGGCTGCAATCGTGGCCTCGGTGAAGCCAAGGTCATTAGCGATGCTGGCGAAGCTGTGTCGGAGAACAGGCGGCGTGATACCGGCCAGGTCGATATCCTTGAACAGCTTAGTCCACTGCCTGGGGAAGCTCCCGAACGGCGTGCCATCCTCCCAGCCGGGGAAGACGTAGTCTTCAGCGCTCTGCTCCTCGTCGCGGCGAGCTTCGAGATACTCCAGCACGGGCAGGCCGATTGGACGCACCGACGCCCCCTCCTTGCTGTCGGCCGGGCGCAGGCAACTGCCCTCGACATCGACTTCTCCGAGCGGAGACCAATGACCTCAGTGCGCCGGCAGCCTGTCAGGGCGATCACCCTGATGATTTCTGCCGTGGTCTTGTACTGCCCGTCCTCGACCGCCTTCCGAAGAATATCGCCGTAGGCGGCGCTCGTCGGTCTGACGACAATCCATCAACCGATCCGACGCGATCTCCTCCTCGATCGGGTGGCGCGGCAGCAGCGAGAAGCCCACGCCGCGCACGTCGCCTCGAGGACACGGCTAACTGGTCGAACCCGGTTGCCCCGACGTCGAGGCCTAGTTACGGGCCGAAATCGGCGCTTTGAACCAGCGGCCCCAAAAGACAAACAGCGCCAGCCCGAGCAGCACGAGATTGAACGGCAGCGCCATTGCCAGTTCGCCGCGCGCGGCGTGGAAGCCGATGGCGAGCACCTGGATCGTGACCAGGCCCAACGCGGCCAGCGGCGTCAATCGAGGCAGGATGAGGGTCAGAGCGGGCAAGATAAGGCCGATAGCGCCAAGAAGTTCCGACGCGCCGATGAAGCGCAGCAGCCACTCGGGCAAATCGGTCGCGTAATTCACCCCCATGGCAATGAGGTCGGCGGGAGCCAGGAAGCTCTTGCTGACGCCAGCCATGCCAAACACGCCTGCAAGCGCGATTTGCGCTGCCCACAGGCCAATGGTGAGGATGCGGCTTGAGGCGGGGGCGGCCTTGGTGGCCAGTGTTTGTCCGGACATGTTTTTCTCCTGATGCGCCTGGAACGGGCGTTCGCAGACGATTTCTGCTGGGTTGCGACTAAGGCTTGGGCGGTATGGGTCAGCTCGATGCGCGCAGCATCTGGGCGCTCTCGCGCAAGGCAGCGTCGATCGGTTCAGGTACAAGCCCGAACGTCTCGGCCGCCCGCCGTGAGTCGATGAGAAACGGACGGTCGAACCGGTAGTAGGTGGTCCGAAGTTCCTTGAGCATCGGCATGAACAGGCCCGAGACCCACAAGCCGGCGTAGGGAAGGACGATCACCTTTGGAGCGGGCAGCCCGTTCAACTGGGCGAGGCGATCGAGCAGTTGCCGGGCCGTCATCGGCGCGTTGGTCGGGACGTGCCAGGCTTTTCCCCACGCTTGCGGATCCTGCGCCACTGTCACCAGCAGCTTTGCGGAGTCGTTGACGGAGGTCCAACTGCGCGGAACGTCGATCGGAACCGGAGAGATCACCCGCTTACCCTCGAGCAAGGGCTTGGCAAGGGCCAGGGCGAACAAGCTGTTGGGCTGAATGTGATCGCTGGAGCGAATTTCGGTCAGCTTGAGCCGTCCCGCCTGATGGCGCCCTAGCGCCTCGCGCCAGAGATCGGCACGCACCCCGAGCTTGGGGTGCGTTGCGACAAGCGGCGTGTCCTCGCTCACCACGCCTTTCACCGGCCCATAGCCATACAGCATACTGTAGCTCGCCAGCACCGCGCCTGTCCGCTCTGCTGCGATCATGATGGCCTCGAACAGCGGGGGCCAGTCGGTCGGCCACCGGTCGTATGTCGGGCTGGCGCAACAATAGATCGCAGAGGCGCCCTGGCTGACCGCAGTCAGCCACTCGGGATCCGTGGCATCGGCCGCTACGCGCTCGATCAAAGGGTGCACCGGGCCGGTGCCCCTGCGTGTCACGAGCTTGACCTGCTGGCCCCTGCTGGCAAGCAGGTTGGCGGTGGCGGTCCCGACGCTGCTCGCGCCGACAATGACGCTGAAGCTCATGACAGTGCCCGGAGCGCTTCGCCAAGCGTCTCGACGAGGGGCCTTGCGGGCCTGCCAGCCAGCTTTTCGACATCGCCGGTCACGATGTCGTTGCCGCCCGCGGCGAACTTCTTCTGGATGTCGATCACCGCATCGATCACGATTTCAGGATAGCCGAACTGAGCAAAGCCCACCCGAAGAGCCGCTTCAGGAGCGATCTGGAAGCTGATCTCACGGCCCGTGATTTTGGAGGCAGTGGCGGCGCGCTCCGCCCCGGTCAAGCTCTGTGGACCGGTGAGGTTGTAGATCGCTCCGTCATGGCCCTTGCTGATGAGCATTCCCGCCGCGGCTGCCGCGATGTCGTTGCGCGAGATGAATGCGACCTTGTTTTCGGCCAAGCCAAAAATCTGACTGGTCTGGGGCGCGGCCACCTCCATGGCAAAGCTCTCGACGTAGTAGTTCATGCGCAGGATGGTCCACGCCCTTGCCCGCTGGATCAGGGTCTGTTCGCCGCGCCAGTATGACCCATGTATGGAGGTGTCGTCGGCTCTCGCGGTTCCAGCCGCGGACAGGAACACTACGTGGCCGACCCCCGCCGCGGCCGCCGCTTCGATTGCGGCAGCATTCTGGCGCGACCGCGCACCCGGGGCCAGATCGACGGTGGGGATCAGCAGAAGCCGGTCGAGGCCGGCATAGGCTTGGGCCAGCATTTCGGGGTTATCATAGTCGCCGGCGCGCTTCTCCCATTCTCCCGCTACCTTCTCGGGCGTGCGGCTGATGGCGACGAGGTCGTGACCCTGTGCTCGCACTGCGAGCTCGGCCAAGACGGCTTGCCCAAGGTGGCCGCTTGCGCCACTGATTCCGATCTTCATGCTGTGATTTCCTTTTCGAACAAAATGTTCGTAAGGTCATATCGGTGCATTAGGATGGCGCGCAAGATTGCACTTTTTTGTCCATCACGATCAAAAAAGTGCTCGATTCAAACGGAGAACAGATGATGAAGGCAGGAAACGCACTCCATCACGACGAAGCGGCAAAGGACGAATGCAGGGCCCTCGGTCAGATCCTCGACCGTGTGGGCGACAAGTGGACAGTCATGGCAGTCGGCGCCCTGAAAGACGGACCGGTGCGCTTCACCGCGTTGCTCCGTCAGATCGGCAGCGTCTCCCACCGTATGCTGACCCTGACGCTGCGAGGGCTGGAGGAAGATGGGCTGGTCAAGCGCACCGTTTTTCCGACCATTCCACCGAAGGTCACGTATGAGCTCACCCCGCTTGGGCACTCGCTTATCGAGCCGCTCCGAGCACTGTCCCAATGGGCGGTCCAGCACAGACACGAAGTTGAGAGCGCACGGCAGGCGTTTCGCGCCGAACGGGATCCGGAGGCGGCCTAGCAGAATGGTTAGCGATGCTTCGATGTAGCACTTTTGGTTCTGCGGCCGCGCGAGGCCGATCGCTTGGGCGGCACGCTGTTTCCATACTCGCTCCACTAGGCCGCTAGCGCCTCCATTGCTGGCCCGAGCCCTCGCGCCTTTGGCGTGATCTCATACTCAACCCGAAGCGGGACTTCCGCGAACATCGTACGCGACACGAGGCCGTCCGCTTCGAGCTCACGCAATTGCGCCGTTAGCATGTGCTGAGTGACTCCAGGGATCGCTTTTCGCAGCTCACCGAAGCGGTGAACCCGCTGACTTAGCAGCCACATGATCTCCAGCTTCCACTTGCCTGAGAGCAGCGCGAATGCCCGGCGCATCTCCTCGTGCATGTTGGGTTGCGAGATGCCGAAATCTCGGCACTGCACCGCCATCTTCTCTCCATCCAGAACCCGCGCTACGAACTTCAGCCGCTCATCCATGTGGCTACACTCCTTCCAAGGCACCCTTGCTCTCCTTGCAAAGGGCCAAAAGTGTAACCCATGTCTCCGGAATGAACTGTCACCATCTCTCGGGAAGGGCACGTGGGTCCATTCTGGACACATAGGTCGCTCATCTCTCGGGACGGGAACGACCTGCCGATTCCTCCACTTCGGCCACACCCTATAAAGTCGGACGTCGAAGCCAGTGCTGCCCGCCCATCATGCTCACCTTCGCTCTCACCGATAGCCTGGAACCCAATCCGCCTGGCGCAATCAGTTTCCCGAAGACGCAACCATGCGTCATCTCGGCGCCTATTCCCGCGGGTTCGCCCATGGTCAGGACTCCAAGCTCACAGGGCGACCCGGTGCGATTCCGTTTGGTCTTTTGCTCACCGAGAAGATCGCGGCACGCGGGCAACATGCACAGCAAGAAACTGCTCGACCGCAACCAAACGAACTTTGTGTCAACATCTCGGGTGCGCTGACACACGTCCAGACCGCAACCCGGCCAGCGTGACCGCGACGAGCCGGCGGACCGCGGCCTTGGAAGGCAGGCTACTGGCTGCCGTGAGGGCGTGGAGGCAATAGGTCGCAAGTTCGTCAGGCGCGACGTCGTTCCGGAGGTCGCCCATCGCTGCGCCCTCGGCCAGCAGATCGCGGATGAGCTGGTGGAGATGGTGCTGCGCCTTGACGACGTGTTCGCCTCGATGCAGGCGTGCGGCGAGTTCGGTGCCATGGTGCTTCTGAGAAATGAACGCGTAGGCCTCAAGTACGGCCTCCAGCCGCTCACCGGCGTCGCCAGCCTGGTCCCGGATTGCAATGAGATGTTCGAGGTGACCGGCGACCTGACGTTCGTGCCAGGCGACGAGGATCGCTTCGACGTCCGGGAAGTATTTGTACAGCGTTGCGCGACCTATTCCAGTCTCCTCGGCGATTTTCGCCATCGTCACCGACAGCAACCCATGCTTGGCCACCAGCGCCCCCGTGGCGTCCAAGCTCGCGTCGCGTACGGCGCGGCGGTGCGCATCGATGGTTTCGTTCCATAGCTTCGGCATCACTCCAAGATACCTGACGGGACGACCTTGTCGAGATAAGAGACATTGTGATTTGATATAGACACGTCGTATCGATAAAAATCGAGCTGTCATTAAAACGGCGACACCACACGACGGAGGGAACGCACATGGGCGACCCGCCTCCCTACCCCGGCGCGCCCCGCTGGGTGAAAATCACGGGGATCATCGCGATCATCCTGGTTCTGCTGGTCATCGCTGCGCTCTTCACCGGCGTCGGCGGACCCCACAGTCCCGGTCGGCACCTGCCGTCATCCTCCAGCGTTCCAGAGCCTGGCATGCAACAGCCATGATGATGACGCCCTGGCTCCGAAAGTTCGCGCTTACCGCGCATGTCACGTCCTCGGTCGGCACTCTCGGTGCGGTCGCCGGCTTCCTGGCTCTCGCCGTCGCCGGCCTGACCAGCCCAGATTCGCAGGTGGTGCGCGCCGCCTATCTCGCGATGGAGTTGACCGTCTGGTACGCCATCGTTCCGCTGGTCCTGGCCTCACTGGTTACCGGGCTTGTCCAGTCACTGGGCACTCCATGGGGCCTGTTCCGCCACTATTGGATCGTGGCGAAACTACTGCTGAACGTGCTTGTCACCATCGTGCTGCTGCTTCAGCTGGAGCTGATCGGCTATTTGGCAGATGTCTCTGCAGAGACGATGTTATCCAGCGCGGATCTTCGGGGGCTGAGGTTCTCCCCTGTGATCCACGCCGCTGGAGGGCTGCTCGTCTTACTCGTGCCCGTGGTTCTGTCGCTGTACAAGCCGCGAGGCCTGACCCCCTATGGGTGGCGCAAGCAACATGAGGGGACCATGGCTCCGCATCCATAGAGGCAGCCCGTCTAAACCGGCGCTCCGCCACATCGGAACAAAGTTTCCACGCTTCCCGTTACGCAGCATGTCATGCGTTGCACTCGTGCAGGTTCTTCGGCGGGCGAAGGCAGCTTTTTTCATCTGCTTCGCTATAGGTTTGCTTCTGTCCGGAGCGCACCTCGCCAACGCAATGGGCCACGATCACCCTCCCGGCACGGAATTGCAATTGCCACATTCAACGACGCAGGCGAGTGAGACGGATGGAGACAAATCATGACCAAGACTAAACTCACGATCGCCACGGCAGCGCTGCTGTCGGGATTCGCCTCGGCGGCGTTCGCTCAGCAATCCTCCGACCAGCCTATGGCTTCGGCGCCCCTGCCCGAGCAATGCGGCCAGCCTGAAGGCGCATCAGCGGGGCACACCATGCCAGGAATGGCCGGCATGGACATGTCGGGCATGGATGAAGCGCACAAGGCCAACATGGCGGCGATGATGAAGATGCATCCTGCCATGATGCAAGGCATGATGGCCAAAGACCCCGATGTCGCCTTCGTTTGCGGGATGATCGCGCATCATCAGGGCGCGATCGACATGGCCGAAGTCGAGTTGAAGTACGGCGACAATGACCCAGCCAAGAAGATGGCTCAGACGATCATCGACGCCCAGACCAAGGAAATCGGCGAGTTCAACAAGTGGCTTGAGACCAACGCAAAGTGATCGTCAGGACTAATCGTAGGGCGCTCTCGACACGAACAAAGGACACCTTCCATGCATCACCTTACCCCCGAAATGAAAAGCTGCATTGACGAATGCCTGCGCTGTTATTCCGTGTGCCTTTCGACCGCGATGGGCCACTGCCTGGAACTAGGCGGCCAACACACCGAAAAGCGCCACTTCACATTGATGATGGCATGCGCGGAGATCTGCCGGACATCGGCGCATTTCATGCTCATCGGTTCCGAGCACCACAAGCATACCTGTGGCGAATGCGCCGAGATCTGCAATGAATGTGCGGATGACTGTGAGCGCATTGGCGACATGCAGGAATGCGTCGAGGCCTGCCGTCGCTGTGCGGAGAGCTGCCGGACAATGGCGGCCTAGAATCTCGTCCGAGGGCGCCCGGTTCAGACCGCGCGCCCTCCTTACTCATCTGAAGAAGACGAACTTGACCAGGGCAGCGATCACCAGCACGACCAGAGCGAGGAGAATGAAGCCTGCCACGCCCATTCCCCACATTCCGCCCGACATCATCTGATCCAACATTGCCGCTCCTATTCCGCGGCCAACTTCAGCTCAGCGTCTGCTCTTGGCTCGTCGACCACACTCCGGCTCGGCAACCGCCAGCCCTTGACGATGCCGTAGACGGCCGGAATCACGACGAGCGTCAGGATCGTTGAAGAAATCATGCCGCCGATCATGGGCACGGCTATCCGCTGCATGACCTCCGATCCGGTGCCCGTGCTCCACAGGATCGGCAGCAGGCCCGCCATGATGGCGACGACGGTCATCATCTTCGGACGTACGCGCTCGACGGCACCGAACATGATCGCCTCGTTAAGGTCCATCTTGGTCAAACTCCGCTTCCCGGCCGCACATCTGGCCCTCGCTTCGCTGCACGCGTTGTCGAGATAGATCAGCATGATGACCCCGGTTTCGGCTGCCACGCCGGCCAGCGCAATGAAGCCCACCGCGACGGCGACCGACATGTTGAAGCCCAGCCACCACATCATCCAAATGCCGCCGACGATTGCGAAGGGCAGCGACAGCATGACGATCAGTGTCTCGGTCAGCGCGCGGAAGTTGAGGTAAAGCAGCAGGAAGATGAGCGCGAGCGTTAGCGGCACGACGATCTTCAGCCGCGCCTGGGCACGTTCGAGATATTCGAACTGCCCGCTCCAGGCGACCGAATAACCCGGCGGCAGCTTCACCTCGGCGGCGACCGCCTGCTGCGCCTCGCTGACATAGCCGCCAAGGTCGCGGCCGGCGATGTCGACGAAGATGTAGACCGCAAGTTGTCCGTTCTCGGTGCGGATCGAGGTCGCGCCGCGCGTGAGTTCGACCTTGGCGACTTCTCCGAGAGGTACGAAGCCGCCGCCAGGCAGTGCGATCTGCACTTCGCGGGCGATCGCCCCGGGATCGCTTCTAAGCGCGCGCGGATAGCGAATGGCGACGCCATAACGTTCGCGGCCCTCGACAGTAGACGTGATCGCCTTTGCGCCGAGCGCCATGGAGATCACATCCTGAACATCGCCGATCGACAGGCCATAGCGGCCCAACGCGGTCCGGTCAGGGATGATATCAAGATAGTAGCCGCCAATCACCCGCTCGGCATAGGCGCTGGACGTGCCAGGCACTGCCCTGAGCACTGCCTCGATCTGGCGTGCGACATTTTCCATCTCGCCGAGGTCGGTGCCGTAGACCTTGACCCCGACGGGCGTGCGTATGCCCGTCGACAGCATGTCGATGCGGGCGCGGATCGGCATCGTCCAGGCGTTCGACACACCCGGAAACTGCAGCGCGGCGTCCATCTCGGTTTTCAGACTTTCCGATGTTATTCCGGCCCGCCATTCGGATTTCGGCTTGAGGTTGATGATCGTCTCGAACATCTCGGTCGGCGCGGGATCGGTCGCTGTCTGAGCCCGGCCCGCCTTGCCGTAGACGGACTCTATTTCCGGGAACGACTTTATGATCCGATCCTGAATCTGCAGCAGTTCGGCGGCTTTGGTGACGGACAGGCCCGGCAGCGTTGTCGGCATGTACATCAGCGTTCCTTCGTCGAGGTTCGGCATGAACTCGCTGCCGAGCTGACGAGCGGGCCAGACGGTCACTGCAAGGGCGACAATCGCGAGCAGGATCGTGAACGTCTTTGCCCTCAGCACGCCAGCGATGATCGGCCGATAGAGCCCGATAAGCAGCCTGTTGAGCGGGTTTCTGTGCTCCGGCACGATGCGGCCGCGCACGAGCATTACCATCAGGGCTGGCACCAGTGTCACCGAGAGCAGCGCCGCCGCCGCCATGGCGAAGGTTTTGGTGAAGGCGAGCGGACCGAACAGACGGCCTTCCTGGCTTTCAAGCGTGAATATCGGCAGGAACGAGACCGTGATGATGAGCAGGCTGAAGAACAGCGCTGGCCCGACCTCGGCTGCAGCCTTGATCAAAACCCCGATGCGGGGCTTGCCTGGAGGCGCCCGTTCCAGGTGCTTGTGCGCGTTCTCGATCATGACGATCGCCGCGTCGATCATCGCCCCGATGGCGATAGCGATGCCGCCGAGGCTCATGATGTTGGAGCCGAGGCCAAGCAGCTTCATGGCGGCAAAAGCCATCAGAATGCCGACGGGCAGCATGATGATGGCGACCAATGCGCTCCTCACATGAAGCAGGAACACGATGGTGACGAGGGCTACGACGATGCTCTCCTCCACCAGCGTCGACTTCAGAGTCTCGATCGCAGCCTCGATGAGCTTTGAACGATCGTATACGGGCACGATCTCGGTACCTTCAGGCAGGCTCCTTCCGATCGCAGCGAGACTTTCCTTGGCATTCTCAATGACGGTCAGCGCGTTCGCGCCGACCCGCTGCAGCACGATACCGCTCGCGACCTCGCCCTCGCCGTTCAGTTCGGCGATGCCGCGGCGCTCGTCAGGCACAATCTCGACCTTGGCGACATCGCCGAGCCTGAGCGGCACGCCGCTGACCGACTTCAACGCGATGCTTTCGATGTCAGACACACTCTTCAGGTAGCCGCGTCCACGCACCATGAATTCGAACTCGGAGATTTCAACCGTGCGGCCGCCCGTGTCCATATTGCTGGTGCGAACCGCTTCGCCGATTTCCGAAAGCGTCACGCCCTGAGCGCGCATCCGCGACGGATCGACCACGATCGAGTACTGTTTGACGAAGCCGCCGACGCTTGCGACCTCGGACACGCCTTCCGCCTTCGAGACTGCGAAGCGCACGACCCAGTCCTGCAGGGAACGGAGTTCCGCGAGAGACAGTTCTTTGGCAACGACCGCGTACTGGTAAACCCAGCCGACGCCCGTCGCGTCCGGTCCGAGCGCCGGGGAAACGCCATCGGGCAGACGGCTGGCGGCCGCGTTCAGATATTCGAGCACTCGGCTCCGCGCCCAATAGGGATCGGTGCCGTCTTCGAAGATCACGTAGACGAAGGACACCCCGAAGAAGGAGAAGCCCCTGACCACCTTGGATCTTGGAACGGTGAGCATTGAGGTCGTCAGCGGATAGGTGACTTGATCCTCGACCACCTGCGGGGCTTGGCCCGGATAATCGGTGAAGACGATGACCTGGACGTCGGAGAGATCCGGTATGGCATCGAGCGGCAAGGTCCTGATCGAGTAGATCCCCGCAATTGCCGCCAGCGCGGTCGCAAAAAAGACGAGGACGAGGTTGCGGGCCGACCAGGCGATGAGCTTGGCGATCATGGCTGCGCCTCCGCAGGCGTCAGCGCGCTGAGCGCGGCCTTCAGGTTGCTTTCGGCATCGATCAGGAAGTTGGCCGAGACGACGATTTTTTCGCCTTCGGCGAGGCCCTCCATGACCTCGACCATACCGTCGCCTCGCATGCCGATCTTCACGTCGCGCGGCTCAAAGCTGCCTTCGCCCTTGTCGACGATCACAACCTGGCGGTCCCCCGTGTCGATGATGGCGCTGTCGGGCACGGTCACGGCAGGATCAGTGCCGCCCGTCGCGATGTCCACCTCGGCATACATGTTGGCAAGCAGCAGCCCCTCGGGATTGGGGAGTTCGATGCGAATCCTCGCGGTCCGGGTCTGCCCCTGGATTTCGGGGTAGATCAGACCGACCTTGCCTTCGAACACCTTGCCCGGAAGGCTGCGGATGCGGACGGTCGCCTTGTCGCCGATACGAACCGAACTCAACTCGTATTCCGGCACATCGGCCACCACCCAGAGGGTCGACACGTCGGCGATCCGGAACAGGGTCTGGCCCGCCTCCGCCATCATGCCGTCGACGGCCATGCGCTCCAGGACAATGCCGTTGCGTGGCGCCGTCAGCGTAACTGAGATCGGCACCTTCTTCGACTTCTCGATCTCAGCAATCGCTTCCGCTGGAACGCCGAGATTTTCAAGACGCTGCAAGCTGCCCGCGGCGGCATTGCGGTCTGAGCCGCCCTTCAGGTCGGCGGCATAGAGCGCACCTGCCTGGGCAATTTCCCTGGCGTAAAAGCGCACAAGCGGGCGACCTTTCTCGATAGCCTCCCCGGTCGTGATGTCAGCCACTTCCTCGATGAAGGCCTCCGTCCGGGTTGAGACCACTGTGACGCGTCGCTCGTCCAGCGTGACCGTTCCGGGAACCCGAACCGGACGCACGACGGCGCTCTTCGTGGCGCGTACCGTCTTCACGCCTGTACGTTGCAGCCTTCCTGCCGATACCTTGACCGTCGAGCCGTCATCCGCTTCGCCTTCGAGGACGGGAATGTAGTCCATTCCCATGGAGTCCTTCTTCGGCACAGGAGACGTGTCCGGCAGGCCCATGGGATTGCGGTAGTAGAGAATCTTCCGACCACTCGGCCCTGTTGCTTCACCGCCGGCTGCTTTGATCTCAGGCCGAACCTCGAAGCTCACGTCTTCGCTCGCCAGGACCGCGACGAAATCCCGGCCGTCCTCGGTTCGTTTCGGCGTTGACGAATAGGCGGGATCTCCGTCGGGGTGACGGTAGTAAATGATGGGACCAAAGGGAACCGGACCGGCAGTCGCCGGCATCGGTTCCGCGCTGAGCGGGCGCCCGATGGCCGTCTCGATCATTTGCACGACGTCCGAGACGGACAGATCATGCTGTCCGGCCGAGTATCCGCCCGCGCCAGCTCCGGCCGCCAATACGGCGAGGGTCAGGAATGAGCCGAACCTTTTCATTGGACGGCCTTGAATTCCAGGCGGCGCTCGACCGTTTCGGTCTCGCCCTGGACCTTCGCCGCGATGGAGAAGCGCCAGCCTCCAGCCATCATGAGGTTGGTCCTGAAGCGATAGGTGCCGGCCTCCTCGGATGGCAGCGCCGCGACCGGCGCAGTCATTGCCTCCATTCCGTCCGGAGCCATGTCCATCCTGGTGGCGAATACGACGGCGTTGTTCACCGGAGCGCCTGTCCTCTTGTCGAGGAGCCTGACGGCGACGACGGCACCGTCGCCTTCCTTGATCTCGTTCTTAACGAGCTGGAATTCGTAGTCCTCTTGCGCTGCTTTGGCCGCTTGGGAAGCTACGATGAAGGACGGGAGCGCCAGCATCGCGGCGCGTAGCAAAATTTTCGATTTCATGATCAATGTTTCCGCCTGACAGTGTTCCGCGCTTGCGCACGGCGTGGGCATGACAAACGCCACGCGAACGGCCCGTGCAGCATTAGTCCGCACGGATCCCGGCGCCAAAGGCGCCTATTTGCCAGTCAGGGTTTGGGTGGTCTCGGGGGCGGTTCGCCGATCAGTGACGAGAGGACAGCTTCCCTGCCGTCGAGGAACTCCTCTCCGATCGGAGCTTGGACGACGAACGTCGGCGTTTCGGGAACCTGAACGCTGACGAGGCCCGACACGCACAGGACCGCGAGCGGGCAATCCTTGCCGCAGTCCGGCACCATGGGCTTGCCGTCCGGGCAGCAGGGCATGTCGTCCTGCATGATGGATAAAGGCGACCCGGCAACAGCGCCCGAAGACGAAGCTCCCAAAGGTGCAAAGGCCAGCCCGAACACGGCCAGCAACAACAGCACCCTTCCGAAACCGAACGAATTCGTCATCGTTTACCTTTGGCACAGACCCCCACCGCGCGATAGTGTCTCGGGTGTTTATGACCTTCTTGTGAAATCGCACACAAGCGGTCGCCACTGACGCTTTTGCGCACGCTTTGATCGCTTGGAGATTCGATTCGAAAATCGATACGACAGGTGATAGTCTCGTCTTGGATCCTCGGGAGGAGGATATGCGCGCCATTGCATTTTTTGCCGGCGTGTTGGTGGCTACGCCCTCGATGGCGGAGCAACTGGTCTTTTACACTGCCGATTTTCCAGATGCTACTTCGGTCCAGCTCAGCGTGCAGAGCAATAGCGTCTCGCAAGACGGGGACTATGACTTCGACGTCGCTATTGGTTTGGTCGAGACGGACGCGAGCGGCGCTGTAAGGTATGAAGACACCGGAAAGCACCGTGCACGCGTTCGCTGCAATTATCCCGCATATGTGGGTGTGGGGGCTCGGAAGTATCCCATGGCTCTTCCTCTGAACCGCTCCACACACGATGATTGGAAAGAAAGCCTCTGGATAGCATTCTGCGCGGCTCCCTCATCGTGACACCCGTGCACGCGGCATTGCCTGATCAGACCGCGGCCGCGGGTTGATTTTGCAACCCGCGGCGCTTGTTCCTGATCACTTGATGCCGGTGACCGTGATGCGTCCGTTGACGCGGTCGGCTGTGAACTCGATCGCCTGACCCGTTTTGACTTTATCGAGCATGCCCTGCTCCGCGACGACGAACACCATCGTCATCGCCGGCATGTCGAGATTGGTCAGCGGCTCATGTTTGATCGTCAGCTTCTTCTGTTTGGCGTCGACCTTGAGGACTTCACCCTTCACGTATTCCTGCGCGAGCGCGCTCCCGCCGACGGCGAGCGCGAGCGCGAGAGCTGCGAATGCCTTTGCCAATAGCTTCATGGTTGTTTCCTTCCTCGTTTGGAGTTCAGTGGGCGACGGTGATGTCGCCCTTCATGCCGGAATCGTAGTGACCCGGAATCAGGCAGGCGAAACCGAATTCGCCAGCGTTTGCGAAGGTCCAGACGATCTCGCCTCTGTCGCCGGGCGCCAAGCGGATCGAGTTGGGATCAGCGTGCTCCATCTCGGGGAACTTCTCCATCAGCGCCTTGTGCTCCATGATCCCCTCATGGACGTCCATGACGAATTCGTGGTCGACCTGGCCCTTGTTGACGAACTTCAGGCGAACGGTCTCGCCCTGCTTCACCTTGAGCACGGCCGGTTGGAACAACATCGTCCCGTCGTCCGTCTCCGACATCGAGATGTTGACAGTCCGCTTTGCCTTGCCGGCCTCGCCAGGGCTGCCGATCGCCATTGTGGCGGCTTTGTCGCCATGGCCTCCGGCGTGGGTTCCACCGGCAAGAGCTGCTCCCGAACTGACCGCCATCAAAACGGCCGCTGCGATTATATGTTTCATGCTGCACTTTCTCTCGTTGTTGAGGTTGAGGGTTCGGTTCTTATCCCTGTTTGCCGTGACCGCCGTGCGCTGCCGGGGCCATCGTTTTTGCGTCGCCTGATTTCGTCGGAGCGGGGACATCCCCCTTCCACTCGTAAGCCACGGTTCCCTCCGGATGCTGGTACCATCCCGGATCGGCGTAATCGTTCGAGGCGAGCCCCTCGCGTACCTTGACGACCGAGAACATGCCGCCCATTTCGATGGCGCCGAATTGGCCCCAGCCGGTCATCATCGGGATCGTGTTGTCGGGAAGCGGCATTTCCATCTCGCCCATATCGGCCATGCCGCGGTCACCCATCGCCATGTATTCGGGCTGGACCCGGCGGATCTTGTCGGTGACCTTCGAGTTGTCGACGCCGATGAATGTGGGCACGTCGTGGCCCATGGCATTCATCGTGTGGTGCGACTTGTGGCAATGGATCGCCCAGTCGCCCTCGTATTTGGCTTCGAACTCGTACGCCCGCATGGCGCCGACGGGGATGTCGATCGACACTTCCGGCCACCGCGCCTCCGGCCGGACCCAGCCGCCATCGGTGCAGGTCACCTCGAAGTCGTAGCCATGCATGTGGATCGGATGATTGGTCATGGTCAGATTGCCCACGCGGACCCTGACCCGGTCGTTTTTCGCCACCGGAAGATGACTGATCCCCGGAAAGACGCGGCTGTTCCATGCCCACAGATTGAAGTCCGTCATCTCCATGATGCGCGGGACGTACGATCCCGGTTCGATGTCGAAGGCGTTCAGCAGGAAGACAAAATCGCGGTCCACCCGCATGAACTTGGGATCCTTCGGGTGAATGACGAAGAAACCCATCATGCCCATGGCCATCTGGACCATTTCGTCGGCGTGCGGGTGGTACATGAAGGTCCCGCTCTTCACGAGGTCGAACTCATAGACGAAGGTCTTGCCGGACGGGATTCCGGGCTGGGTAAGGCCGGTCACGCCGTCCATGCCGTTGGGCAGGATCATCCCGTGCCAGTGGATGGTGGTGTGCTCGGGAAGCTTGTTGGTCACGAAGATGCGGACACGGTCGCCTTCGACCGCCTCGATCGTCGGACCGGGGGATTGACCGTTATAGCCCCACAGATACGCAGTCGAGCCCGGCGCCAGCTCCCGCTCCACCGGCTCGGCGACAAGATGAAATTCCTTGACGCCGTTGTTCATGCGATGCGGAAGGGTCCAACCATTGAGAGTGACCACCGGCTGGTAGTCGGGTCCGCTCGTGGGGAAGATCGGCGGCTGCATGTCCGGAGACTCCATGACGGCCGCATCCGGCAGCCCCATCGCGGACGTTTTGGTCCATGCCGTGGCGCCGGCGAGCAGGGCTCCCGCGCCTAACAACTGACGTCTTGAAAGCATTTTTCTTCTCCTTGAGTTCAGTGGCCTTCGGCGCCCGCTTCGGCTGCGGCCGGTGCGTCGCCGCCTTCGGGCGAGCTTGCGCCGCCACCATGGATGGCGGTTCCGAGATTGACGTCGGCCAGCCAGAAATTGCGCTTGGCGTTGAGGGAAAGCATGATCGCGCTGATTTTCGCGCGGGTGTCTGCGAGAAGTTCGAACGTGTTGGTGATCATGCCGTTGTAGGTGAGGACCGACTCCGCTTCGATCTTGGTACGAAGCGGCACAACGCTGTTTCGATAATGCCGTGCGATGTCGTAGGTCGAGCGGTAAGCATCATAGGCGGACCTCGCCTCGGATCGGATGTTGACCGCCTTTTCCGCCATCCGATTGGCAGCTTGCATGTAGGCAAGTTCGGCCTTGCGCATGCGTGCCTGGCCGGTGTCGAAAATCGGAATGACGAACTCAAGCTCGAGAGTGGGTGACACACTCGTCTCGGTTCCGCCCTCCTCCGCCTCCTCGCGTTCCACCTCCACGCCGGAAAGCAGTTCCAGATCGCTGACGTAGCGCGTCGCCTCGGTCAGTCCATAGGATTTCGCCAGCGCCTCCAGCTCAAGCTTCGCGATCTCAAGGTCGACGCGATTTCTTAACGCCTCCACCTCGATCGCGCGCTTGGCCTTGGCGCCTTTAGGCAACCCTGGAAGCGCGTTCGGGACCGAATAATCTACGTCGGGTCCCCAAAGGCCCATGAGGCGGGTGAGCTCCTCCTTGGCGGTCCGCGCGGCGAGCCGCGCCTCCGCCGCCTGACCGGTTATCTCGGCATAAAAGACGTGTTCGCGGGCTTGGCCGGTCTTTGTGAAAGCGCCCGTCTCGCCAAGTTTTTGAGCGAGTTCGGAGGCAGCATCGGCGGCGGCCTGCGCCTGATTCAAGTAGGAAACGCTTTCCCAGGCCGATACGACGTTGATCCAGGCTCGCCGCGTGTCTGCGGCGAGCCGTAGCGTTTCCTCGGCGGCGCGGAGTTGAGCCTGACGGAAGCGCGCATCCGCGACTGCGACGCGCCGGTCACGGGTCGCCAGCGCGAGGATATTGCTGACCACCGCCCCTTCAATCGTCCGCACAGGATCGACGCCGATCATGCCGACTGAAATCGTCGGATTGACCAGCATCGATTCCTGCCACGTGTCGGCCGCCGACAAGCCGATCTCAGTGTAGGCGGCCTGCAGGCCCTTGTTGTTGAGCAAGGCGACCTGCACCGCGGTGTCCGGACCGATCGTCTTCTTCTGGACGAGGCGTTTCACGCGCTCCGAGACCGTCCGCGCTTCCTCGCTGGACTGCACCCACACGGTTTTCTTGCCGGTCACGGATTCGGCACGCGCGGCGATCGTCGTGAAGCCTGCCAAGGGGTCGGAAATACCGTCAAGGGCCCCCGTGGTGGTGCAGCCCGCCGAGATCAAGGGCATGGTTGCCACGGCAGCCATGGTCAGGAACCGCCGCTTCATGATCCGGCTCCCGGGTTTGCTGGGGCGCGCTCTTCATTGAGGCGCCGCCAGTTCTGCGGATCGACCGGTTCCCGGTGGTGATAGTCGGCGATGACCGGGTGGTACTGGGCATCGCGTATGCCCATCACGGGATCGGCCGGATTGAAGGCCGGAAGAATATCCGGCGGCATGGTTGCCGCGCATCCGGAAACGAACAGCGATGCGAGGATCGCGAGAATGGCGATTTTCATTGTGGACCTAAGCTTGACGTGTGCGTTTGGCTGCGCCGGAACGGATTCCGGACGCTGCGCGCGAACGCCCCAGAGAGGCGCGTCAGCCCAGGTGTCTGGGAGGTCTTATATGCGCTGTGTACTCGCCGCCTGCCGAGGCTTCGGCAACGACGGCCGCAAAGCAACGGGAAACAACGCGCTCGAGGTCGGGGCAATCGACAGGCACGGCATGGGCCGGCGCGCAATGGACTTCGCAGCTTTTCTCGCTGGAATTCTTGGTACCGTGATCGTGCTCTGACATGTCTGAGTCGTCGGCAGCGGCGGCGTGGTCGTGACCGCTCATCTCGTGGTCTTCGGCAGGGAGATTCATCCCCGCGTCGCTGTGAAAACCCGTGGCATTGGCTGTGGCAAACAAACCGGGCTGAAGAGCCGACATGACCAGGAACACGACCGCCAGCAGTGCTCGGAGCGGTATGTTTGCCAAGATCGAGATTCGACCAAGTTTCCTCATCGTGCCCTTCGGACAATTGTTCGCCTGATTTGTCAAGACAACCTGCGCCCATGTTGTTGCAGTGCAACCAAAAGTGAACGCAACTGCATGTCACGATCGCTGCACGGTCAGTTACATCAGGCCCAGCACCGCTCCGGCGACAGCCAGATAACGCGAGATCTTCGCGAGGGCGACGATTGCGACAAAGCTCCACAGCGGCTCGCGCAACACCCCCGCGACCACCGTCAGCGGATCGCCGATGATCGGCATCCAGCTTAACAGGAGCGACCATCTTCCATAGCGGCGATACC
>NZ_RZSU01000007.1:0-111743 GCF_003997585.1 Mesorhizobium sp. M5C.F.Cr.IN.023.01.1.1
CGTGTCAGAGACGCAAAAGGGTTCGACGGTCGGCGCGGTGCTCATATTCCCCGTTCCCTCTTCCAGTCCATCTGATTTTGCTGACACCGGGTTCTGACGAAATTCCTGATCGTTTGGAAATCGTCGCCTCGGGCGCACATTGTTTTGACGGCAGCGATGATCGCCAGAATTTCTAACCTCAACCGCTGAGCCTCTTCCGGCGGCAGATCCAGCAGCATTGCATCGAGACTGGTCTTCTCCCGCGTAGCTGGGATCGCGTCAGCGACAGACGGCGCTGCGGTCGCGTCGATGATCGTAAAGGCTGCCGCTGCGACGGCGGCGGTGGAACCAGCTGCGAGACCAAGCAGAAGGCGACGGCGGTTGATATCGGGCATGCCTTCGGCGGCCGCCCGAACAGTGGTGTTCGGCATTTCACTTCCTCATTGCCTGTGGATGGTTTGTGTTCGCCCTGGCGCCCAGGCCACCGCCAGTGGAAGAACTGGCGCACACCCGGCAACATGGACGAAATCAAACATCGGATCATGCCCGATATCCAACAATTGCCTAGTTAACGCGCCTGATGTAACGTCATGCAAATTAAATGACTTCGGGCGCAAGTCAATACAATTTGAATGAAGTTGGAGCGAATGACGATCACAGCAGGGCAATTGCGGGCCGCGCGCGGCCTAATAGGTTGGGCGCAACAGGATCTTGCTGAGAAGGCAGAGGTTGGTCGCGCGACGATTGCCGACTTCGAAGCAGGTAAGCGAGCGCCTTATGCCACCACCTTGACGCGCCTCCAGGAGACGCTGATTGCCGCCGGCATCGAGTTCATCCCAGAGAATGGCGGCGGCGCTGGCGTGAGGCTGGCCAAGCGAAATCCATGAACAAGACGCGCGGGCAGCAGAAGAAGAAGCGAGCAAAGCCGCTCCCGATTGAAACGGCGATTGAGCGGCTTGGCGCCATGGTCGAACTAGTTGAGCGTGAGCTTCGGACGGCAATTCAACTGGAAATGTCGCTTGAAACGGCCAACAACATCGTCAAGGCCGAGTTGCACGGGCACCGGTTCTATGGGGCCGAGTGTTACGACACGGTCAAGCTCGCGACGCAGCTCTATTTGGCGATCGTGTTGGCGAAGCTCTTCGAAGAGCCGCGTCCAAAACCAGGAGAATCAATCGCCAAGAAAGCCAACCGGAGTGACGTAGCGTCCATTCCTTTGATGCTACGACTTCTTGGCCAGAAACGGTGCGTGAGGAAGCTGGTCACGGAGGCCGGGCTTTGGCAATCGTTCCGCAGCAGCGCCGACCAAACGAATGCAGCCGCGGCGGAGCGCCACGCTGCGGCAGCGCTTTCGCGATATCGGGAGCTTCGACGTTCGCGCGACGGCGGCCTGGCACTCGCCAAGTTGTCGGCCTTTCGAAACGAGTGGCTCGCACACCTTCTGCTGAAACAGTCGGAAAAGAATGTACCAAAATATGATCAGCTTTTTTTGCTGGTCGACGCGGCTCGCGATATCATCGGCGCGACAAAATTCGCCGTCAAAGGCAGCAATCTCGAATTGACCGACTGGGAAAAGGAGCGTTCGCGGATTTCCAACGCCTTCTGGAATCCGGCTCTTATCGCCGCACGTGATTGGGACAGGGAGCCGACTGCCTAAATGTCCCCCATGTGGGGCGAAGCTTGCGCGCTCGGCAGAGCTGCGCCACTCTCAGCCGAAAGAAAGCCGAGGGAGGAAACCCCGATGCCCGCAACGAAAGACCAATGGAATGCTTTCCGAGAAGAACTTAGCCAGCAGCTTGAAGATGAGCGCCGGTTTATCGCCAATGCCGAAGCAGGGAAAACCGGCATTTGGACCGTTCAGCCGGGCAAGGGAAAAGTCGACACCACGGCCGCTCATGTTGAGATATCGAGGCGTGCAGTCCTGGCCCTTGAGGGGGTAATTGCCAAGATCGATCAGGACCTTCTTGCAGAATAATCACTTGCCGTTTTCCCCGCCGAAGACAAAACTCTAGGCAGATCAACTGATACGGGGAGGGGTTCATGCGCCGTCTGCTACTTGTCGGGTATAATTTTGATGCTGACCAGTGGCCCATCTGCAAGCGGATTCATGGATGAAGGCACGTGTAAGCGAGGTGCGACGATGTACGGCTTCGATCTCGCCGATCATGTAAACGCGGTGAGTGAGCGCCTTGTGGCCTGCGTCAACTTTATTAACGATCGAGAAGTTGAAAACCACAATGCCCAACAGGAATTACTCCGCGAGTTGGCGGGGCAGATTGCATCGTTGGAGGCTAGGGTCAGTGACCTTGAACGGCGCTAGTGGAATGACACGCCGATTAATAGCGGAAGAGCTCGAAGGCGCCGCCGATCGCATCGCCGATATGTCGCGCGCGGATCTTCATCCTGCGTCGCGCTGCATTGATGCTCAGGAATGTCTCAGGCGTGCCGCTGGAGCCCACAACGGAGGACGCTCTCAGTTCCATCGCGGCTGAAATGAAAATTGGCCGGTCTGAACTCATCCAGATCGTGCTGCGCGAATGGCTGGAGACAAACGCCTATCTGCCAGTCCGAACGATCGACGAGGAAAGCGAAACGGACGGCAGCGCGTAGGCTGGGGAGCGACCAGTATGTAGAAGACCCGCCGCTACATTTGCGAAGCGACGGGTCCCATGGGTGCCGTGCATTGGGGTGCCCGGTATTGCTGACTATGCAATTGCGGTGCCAGACGTATTGACCCAGTGCGGGGCACCTGGCTTGGCGCCTGGCTTCAACACAGCGGCCTACCGCCAGTCAGCTTTGACGACACGGCGGGTATAGGCGCGCTCGACGCCGAAGACCGCTTCGTCCTTTGTGAAGACCCTCCCGTTCGCGCCACCTTCAAAACATGACCAGAACCATGTCCCGGCCTCGGTGCCGTGGAGCGTCTTCAGGATGCGACCGACTGTATCCTGCATGAAACTGGCAGCGAAGTCAGACGGCGGTGCTTTCCCGCCGATGACGGTCCTGCTCCATTCCAACCAGACGCGGGCGCCACGGTCGACAAGGAACTGAAACGCTCCCTCCTTGTTGTCGAACGTGCTCATGATCGCGCTGCCGTCCACGACCTGCCAGCCGCGCTGATAGGCGAACCGGATCTTTAGTCGTTCGCTCATCCTCGGAACCGCTCGACAAACCACTCAATCTTGCCGCCGACCTTCATCGGCTTGTGGATCATGAGGCGTTTCGGCAGGTGTTCCGGATGAACTTCCAGCAGCGTGATCTTGATCGACGGCTTGCACCGATCGCAGCTGAAGTTGAGGCTTTGCGGATCTCTGCCGCCGCCGAACACCATCATCAGATCGGCCGAGCGGTGGTAGCGGACGTTGCCGCAACTGCACTCGGCCTTGACCAGCAGGTTGTGCCGGGTCGCCTTTCCCAGGGTGTCGATCGGTTCGTGCGCCATGAGAACGAATAAGGAACATTTTTCTTGAACGTCAAGTCGGCGTGTGGAATCTTTCCACCGATCTGAAACCCACGGAGCGCATTGCTTTGAGTGATGAAATTCGCCTGCCGAGGCCAGACCAGATGACGGCGCCGGGCGTCCAGCATCATTTCTGCGAGCACCCCGGCTGCGGCAAGCACGCCGGCTGGGGCTTTGCCAGGCCTAAGCAGACGCCGCATTGGTTCTGCTTCGAACACCGCAGTGAAGGGGAGCGCTATCTGTGATTGTCAAAAAGCCAAGTCGTCATCACGATTACGCGGACCGGGAGATAGACTGCCAGGAGGCGATGGAGCCGGGATTTCAGGCCATTGTCGACTGCATGGTCGATGCCGGGTGGACGCGCGGCGAGGTGATGCGTTCGCTGCGCCGCCTAATCGCGGCCGACAACATGACGCAAAAGGAAAACGCCAAGGTCGAAATGCAACTCGCCATCGCGCGCGCCATGATGCGCGCCGGCAAGGCGCTCTAAGCTGACATTACATCCGACGGCGTCGAGTGATGCGATATCGCTCAACGCTGCTCCTCCCGAAAATATGATTCGCTGTGCTGGCCACAACGTCGCATTGTGAAGCGTCGTCCGCACCAACCGAGGCAAACGGACGCTTGAAAGAGCAGATCACGCTTTTCGCCCCGATGAGGCAGGAGGGTGTCATGACTTTCTCAAAATTCAGCAGCGTATTCACGTCGACCGACCTGGACCTTCTCCAGAAGGTATTCGACCAGCTGTGCCAAGAGCGTCGTGTGGCCCTTAAAGACCGGGACCAGAGGGAACGGCTCGCCTGCGAAGTTATTGAAGCTTTCGAGAACGGCTTCACAGACGAAACAGAGTTGTGGCAAGCGCTTTCGAAGCGCCGCACGGCCAGTGCGTGAACTTTAGGCGCTGCGCTTTATAAAGGAGCCCGTTCCGTTGAGAGGTCCGGAACAGGCCAGAAACCCACGGAGGTGGTGGCCGACCGGCAAATTCATGCGCTGAAAAAATCCGGCGCCGAGCGCCGGCACCCGGCACAAGTTATGCGATCGGCCAGGATGGGGGAAGAATGTGACAAGTGTTAGGAGCGAAGCTTCATTTGCTGAGCTGCCCAAACAAGTTCGCTCTCTGATATGTCTGGAATCGCCTCCCGCAGATTCAGTTCCGGAACATTTTAGCAAAATGGAATGTTTAGTTGGGAATGATGAAGCTGGAAGTGGAGCCCTAGGCCATGACTGTGAAGATCGGCGATGAAGTCACGCTCACCGTGACAATCCTGAAGGTGCTGGACAACGGCATGTCGAGCGTGAGCATACCGTCTTACAGCTTTCCCTTTTCGATCGACACACCTAAGAGAACAAGGGTCGGCCAGAAGGTCGAGATCACCGGCTTTGTCACTCGGGTCGATGACGAGGACGGCAAGGTGACGGTCCGGATCGAAGGAGCCGGCCTAGTCACGGTAGATGTCGAAACAGTATCGCACGAGCCCGCGCCTAGGGTGCATCGGTCCCGGTAGCCATGGCCCCTTCCGATCCCGATTAGGTTTTTGGCGGCCCGCAACGTCCTTTTAGAACAGCGATTTCGGTTTCGTGATCTCCTCCGGACATCGAGCAAGCCGTTGATCAACGAATTGTTTAGCGTGCTCCGCGATCCTGGTTGCCGAATGGAAGCTCTTGCTGAAATTGTCTCTTGCGGCGGACCCCAATCCGCTCGGCCGGTGTCTCTACTAGGCAATCTACCCCAACGCCCCCAAGGGACGCCGGCCACGTCAAGCGTGTCCGTTCGGCACCGGGTGTCAGCGCCGCGATTTCATCAACCGGGCCTGAAATACCAGTGAATTCCAGTTGGTGCCGATCAGTTCGATCAGAAGCCGAGCATCAGGCTCCGAGATACCTGTTTGCTCGGCCAATCGCCGGGCAAGAAGCTGGACGGCAGAACCACTGTCCGGCTCTGCCTTGCGCTCACCTCGCCAACCATAAGGCAGCTCCTTTGGAGTTGAACGCAGAGGGAGGCCGGATGTTTCATTTTGAAGCAGATCGGAAAACAAAAAAGCCCGCCGGCCGGAGCCAGCGGGGAACGGAAGAGAGTCCAGGTTGGGGTCAAGCCCCGCCAGCTTCAAGATTGACGTGTCCGTGAAGACCCGCAACGTCCGAACGAATGAGAAGAGCCGTTCGACGAGAGAGCTATCGGGCCTTCGCTGTCTTGCGATTCTTCGGTGCTGGCGTCGGCTCTGCAGCCGAAGCCTCCGGAAAAGCGATTTCAGCCTTCAGTCGCTGCTCCCGGAGCCGAGCTGTCTTTGCATCTCGTGCCATGCGCTCGACCTCGATCAATTCCCGGGCAGCATCCGACGTTCGCTCCCGTCTGTCGTGTTTTTCTTTATCGGTGAGGGCCTGCTTTTCCCGCATTGTTGATCCGATCTGACGGCATGGTGCAGTGTTGCCGCACCGAACGATTGTCGCCAGATCGGGTTCCACCCGGACAGCAAAAAAGCCCGCCGCACCTTTTTTACGGGCTCTACTCCGGACAATTTATAGCGGGGGCCGCCCAGTTCTTCCTCCGCGCGAGGCCCGGACTGAAGAAGAGCCAGAAGCCGCAAGGAAAGTCGTGGCCACCGGAGCACTGTTGAGCAAAGCGGGCGCCGTTGTCCGTTAAGTTCGGCGAACTTCGTCAAAACGGTCCTGTTTGGAATTTCGATAGAGCACAAAGCCGCCGGCCAGCATTACCGCGCCCCAAACTAGGAAGGCGATGTCCCAAAAGATCCATAGATCGCGCGGAACGGTCTCATTTACGTGATGCAGTCCCAAGATCTGATGATTAACAACTCCTTCGATCAAATTGAAGAGACCGAATCCGATCAAGATCGTCGCGAAAAGCAGATTGGCCGACCACCAAAAGTGAGGCTTTCTTGCTGTATTCCACAGAACGACCAAGCCAAGCACAGTTAAGATATAAGTGGCGGCATGGAAGAATCCGTCCAACATCGTGTTCAGCTTCAGATTTTCAACAGAGTTGGGCGGGTAGCCCGCGCTTGTCATCATGTGGTGCCATTGCAGAATTTGGTGGAGCACGATCCCGTCGAAAAAGCCGCCTAGGCCTAACCCTAGAAGGATACCTGCCGAAGCAGGAAATTTACGCTCTTTTCGGGGGCTGGTGGTCATTGGTGAGGCTCCGTGCCGTCGTCAAGCTAGACTGTCTGTTCCTAACGCGCGCCACAACGAGGTCCCCATTAGTAGGCGCTACACGGTACCGGAAGTGATTGCGGATGTGGTCGTTGAAGTAGCGGCCCTTGGCAAAGGCCGCTTTGAACGCGGCGAAGGTCTCCGGCGGCACGCAGTCAACGATCTAGGTGACGACGTGTTCCAAGTCCATTCACGCTTCATGCGAAGGCATAGCCGCGGGCTTGGCAACCGCCGTTAGGACGAGCCCTATCAGCCAAAACAACAGCGCCAACACTAGGGCGAGCGCGAGCGCACCTTTGGGCCCTAGCCAAGCGGTTTGCGGCTTCGGAGAGGGCGAAGTCGTAAAGGTTCAACCGCGCGCTGCGGCCGCCGAGTCGTGGCTATAAACTGAAAGTCCCTTATGCCGCGCGTTTTAACTCATCGGCGCACTTTACAGCCTCTCGTCGGACATGATCCGCCAGCAACGGATGAATGATGCTCTTAATCTCCCCTGTTTCTATCCCCTTCACAGCCGCGGTCTTGAAATCAAGGATGTCCTGCACTGCTTTCTCAGCGGGCTCCATTGAGGACGGCGGACTGTCATGCAGTTCGTCGAACGCATCGCTCGTCTCCATAGCTTTCTTGATGAGCGCGGCTTCTTGGGGGTCGAGCAGGTGTGCGATAAAGTCGGCATGCTCGCCCATGATGCGCGTCCAGAACTTCACCGCTTCGCCGCGTTCGATCTCAACATTGCCACGCGAGAGCTGTTCCAGCCGCTTCCCAAACCGTTCGGCCTCGCGGGCGGTGTGATCGAAGAAGAGAGGCCAAACAAGGCTCTTCAATTGGCCCGATTCCTGCGCTTTTCGCATCTCATATTTGAAATCCACGAACGGCTTCACCATCTCGATGGTAGACTCGTTGAAAGCGCGGTAATTGTCGGCGCTCACGTTCCCGTCGCGAACCTTCTCGAACTGCGCTCCGAACTGCGCCTGGAATTTCTCCACGCGGCTGCGCTGCGCCGCGAGCTCCGGTCCGGGCATCAGCATCGTGAAAAATTTAGCGTGCTCCGTCAGGATGTCAGTCCAGAACAGATTCTCTGCGAGGGAGTGCGCAACCGGGTCTTCCGCGCCTAGCTCAGGCAAGAAGACCTGCTTCAAACCCCCATCCTTCGTCATGACACCGGGCAAGTCATGACCGAATACGTCGAAAGCCGGCCCGACGAGTGCCGTACCCACCAGCAGTGCGCCGCCCGCCGTCAGAATGCGGCGGCGAGAGATACGAAAATGGCCTTGCGTGTCCATAGTAGTCCTCCTGCTACTTTGGGCGCACAGGCCGGACGCGCGCGCGCCCTGGTTCATCTACAACTTAGAAGCATTTAGAAGCATGAAAGGTTCCGCTACGCCTGCGGTCGAATCGAGCGCGAGGTAACGAACAAAAAACACAATGGTGGACGTCCAAACTACGATCTCGGGCAGACGTTCCCTCAAGACAAAAAGAGCGACAGCGAAAGAAAGCCCGCGCCCTCCGGGAGAGAACGCAGGCTTGATCGGAGGACACCGATCCCAGCATCGGTCTGCGAGAAGATGCTGCAAGACCGAACTTTCTTCTCAGGGTTGTGTTCCATCCACAGGCAAAAGGCCCGCCGCGCCGAAGGTGCGGCGGGCAAGTTACAGGTTCGAATCCTGTCGGGTGCAGCATTTGCCGCAGTTCGCTTGCCGACAACTATTCCTGCTGGAATTGACAGGGCCAATCTTCAGGCCTCGTCAAGCCAGAAGGCAACTCGGTCCGGGCGTCTCCGCAAGCCATGTTGAGCTGCCACTGGGACAGACCCGCCGAATTGGAAAGGTCGACGCCCTCGATACGGGTCAGAAAGAAAAAGGCGCGGTCAAAGTCTATCGGCGCGGTGAACGTCGCTCCTCGGAAGTCCGCCCGTGCGAGATTGGCAAACGAGAAGCGGCTGCCGCTGATATCGGCGTCATGGAACTGCGCACGCCCCAATTCTGCCTTTGTGAAATCAACATTGGTCAGATTGGCGTCCTGGAAATTCGAGCGCTGCATTTCCGCGCTCGCAAACACAGCGCCCTGCGCGTCCATACGGCTGAAGTCGGTCCTGTAGGCCTCGATTCTGTCGAACCGGGCGCCTTTGGCGGTCGAGTCGGCCAGGGAAGCACGCACAAGCGTTGCCTTCTCAAGATTTGCCGCAAGGAGATTGCTTTTTCTGAGGTCGGTCGAAGTGAAATCAACACCGAACAGGTTCGCCCCGCTCAGGTCCTGTCCTTCTAGGATGAGAAGCTTCTTGTCACACTCGTGCCAATTGACGCCAGGCGTCGGGGCTGCGTGGCAATTTTGAGCAGCAGTGGCGTTCTGCCAAGCAAACACAGTGCAAACCGCTAGAACCAAGCCGGATGCGCCGTAAGCTCTGGTTCGCCTCAAAGTCATTGTTGCTGGACCTCTGCTACTCGCCGACACTCAACCTTATCACATCTGCTGACAATCGAGCCACCGTGACCACCGCCGTCACAGTTAGCGCATTTCTCATATTCAAGCTTTGATGTTGATCAACCGATCAACCCGCGCGCAGGGCGCGATTTGCGAGCGGCTCCCCATATCATCGGCGGTCCAGCAGAGATTCATTTGTCACCGGCCAGGCGCATCATTCCGTAGGTATGCTTGACTAAGCCGAGGCCTCCGCTCTGGACGTTTGTCTCGCTTATTGGGAGCCTGCTCGGGTGCTGACCGCCACCGCCGGCGTCCGCTGCCGACAAGCGGCTTTGAGCTTGGCTTTTGGGACCAGCGCCTACGCACACAGCGCGGGACCGACAGCAATGGTTGCACAAGAACCACAAGACAGGCGATTATCACTGCCATTGAAGGTGACCGACCTCTGAATGACCCGCCTGTCTGTCGCTGAAGAGGTTGAAAGCGCCGCCGACCGCATCGCCGATATGTCGCGCGCCGATCTGCAGATCATCCTGCGACGCGCCGCATTGATGCTTAGAAACGTCTCCGGTGTGCCGCTTGAGCCCACAACGGAGGACGTACCTGCCGAAAGGCGCAGCAGAATAGCTATGCTCGTCACCGTCAGCCGGGAGGAGTGTAGAGCGGCTCTCTGCATCGATAAACCAAGCACTGGCCATCGCGCGTCGGCACAAACCCTACCGCTGGGATTTCCGACCAGTCGCACGCATTGCTGTACCGGCGGACGTAGAGGGCATAGGTGTTCGGGCCGGTGGTCAGCACCGCCGAGCCATGGCTCTGGATTAGCGCCTGCGTCTGTTGGCAGGTCATGGCGCGGGTGTCCGGCCTGGCCTGGGCGAGGGTTGTGAAGGCAAGCGTGACCGCTGCCGAGGTCAACGCAATCCGGCGAATGGACATGACGAGACTCTCATGATGAGCCATTTGGTTGACAAACTCGCATGTCGCAGGGCAGCTGTGCAATGGCGTCATCCAAATCGGAATTCCGGACTGGAGCAAACCGCCCGCCTCGTGCGAACTGACGGCGTGCCGGGGTGTCTGGCCGGTCGGAACTCGTTCAGATCGTGTTGCGCGAATGGCTGGAAAACCAACGCCTATCTGCCGGTCCCGGGCGATCGACGAGGAAAGCGAGACGGACGTCAGCGCGTAGGCTTCGGCGCCGGCCACTTTCAGCCCTCTCGTTCGAAAGTTGGCTTCCAATCGCGATTGCGCGCCCGCTGCTGGCCTTCGTAGTCAGGAATGCATGTGAAGAACACCGGCCGGCGGCCGGCGGCCACGGCCGGCAGCCTTGCAATTCGAGCAAACAAAGAGCCCGACCAGGTCGTCATGCATCGAGCCGTGGTCACGGCCGAGCCTGTCAATTAGCCCCTGGATATCGAGCTTCGTCGATTTGCAGCACATCGGGTGCCCGCAATTGACATAGATCGATTCGCGGGCTGCCAGAGTGTCGGCGAGGGTCTTTTGGGGCATGGCGATCTCCGTTGAAGGGCTCGCCGCAACGGAGAGGAATATAATCCTGATGCCTATGTGAAACGCAAGCGGGTCTGTTACCTAAAGCCAACCATTTCGACCGGCTATGTACATCCACGCACCAGAAATGAAGGTTGCGGCGCCCAAAATAGCGCCGAGATAGAGCCGGCCTTCGCGGGACGGACCGGCGCCTAAATAGAAGGCCGTTGCGAGGAGCAACAAGCCAACGCACATGATGCCGATCCCAATTCTCCGCATGTAGCCTTCACTTCCCTTATTCTTCCCAGAAATCCTGCAGCGAAGCATGCCGCAAATCCTCCTCGCCGCGCAGGTGCTTCACGCGGCCGATCAGCCCCGCAACGTCGATTGCAGGGCGCGGCGATTCTCTTTATTTTAGCCCTGCAATGCAGGGCTGCTCACGATGAATATGGAAGACCTTTACCGCCTTCTGCGCACCGGCCACGTTCAGTTGCAGGGTATCGTCGATACCGTTGTCGACCCACTGCTTGTGCTGGATGAAGGTCTTTCCGTACAGAATGCCAGTCGTTCCTTCTTTGAAACATTCAAAGTTGACCGGGACGAGACGATCGGGCAGCACATCTATGAGCTGGGCAACGGCCAATGGGACATTCCGGAACTGCGTCATTTGCTTTCGGCGGTGATCCCAAAAAGCATGGCCGTGATCAACTATGAGGTCGAGCACGATTTTCCGGATATAGGCCGGAGAACGATGCTTCTGACAGCTCGCACCCTGCACCATCCCGACAACGGCAGTCGTTCCCTGTTGCTATCGATGGTGGACGCAACCGATCGCTATCGCCGAGATGCAGCGAAGGACATGCAGTTCGGCGAACTCAGGCATAGGATCAAGAACCTGCTCGCTGTTGCGCAATCGATAGCCCGTCACACCACCACGGAGGGCCGTTCGGCAGAGGAATACCGTGATGATTTCCTGGGGCGTTTCAATGCCTTGGTGCAAGCGCAGGACATCGCCTTCGTCGAGCAGGACGAGCCAAATCTGGTGGCGCTGTTGGAGCGCATCCTCGCACCTTATACCGCTAATCCCGACGCAATCGTGATCGGACCCGGTGTGGCCGTTGAGCTTGATACCCGCGCGCTCCAGTCGCTCAGCCTTGTCCTGCACGAGCTAGCGACGAATGCCGCCAAGTATGGAGCACTGTCGGTATCTGATGGTCAGGTGCGGGTCAGCTGGCGGATAGAGGAAGGGAACTGCCGGCTCCGACTCAGATGGGTGGAAAGCGGCGGCCCGCCGGTGACCCCGCCCGCTACGACGGGCTACGGTACTGAACTCATCCAATCCGCTACGACCTACAGCCTCGGAGGGCAGGTGGAACTGAAGTACCTAGTAGGCGGTTTGGAGACTGAGATCGTCATTCCGCTGGGGAGTGCCGCTCGCCCGGGCTGAATGCCGTTCCATGCAGAAAACCGTTTTGATTGTGGAGGACGAGTTTCTTGTAGCGATGGACCTCAAGCTGTTGCTTGAGTATCACGGCTGGCGGGTCATGGGCCCGGTGGCCACCGTGCGAGATGCGCTGCGCCTGTTAGAGGACGAAGTGCCCGCAGTGGCGCTCCTCGACGTTAACCTCGGAACAGAACTCGTCACGCCGCTAGCCGAGATCTTGAAAGCGCGAAATGTGCCTTTCGCCGTGGCAAGCGCCTATGACAGGCCCGATCAAGTCGGCGGCGAGGTTCTGGCTGGAGCACCTAATGCCGGTAAACCGACTGGCGAGCGTCGTCTGCTGGCTGCGTTGACGCAACTGACAGGGTCCTGACCATCCCTTAAGGAGCGTTTCTGGCTGCTTCATCATACCGAGCCAGAACATCAACCCTCTAACGTTTGTGAATTGAAAGCCCGCGCCTCTGGCGGAGAGCGCGGGCCCCGATCGGGTTGTTGCCGAACCCGATCTACAGCGGGCAGCGAGAGGGGCATGCCCGCCGCTCAAAGACAATTTTTATAAATTGCTAAAGTTCCGCCCTGTCTAGTGCATCGGAAATTGCAGGAGCCGGCGGTTGGCACCTTCCGGCACGGCGGCTTATTGCGGCTTCTGGACTCTCGCCCGGAATGGCGGCATTCTCTCTTCGGGAGAGAGGGCGTGGGCAAAGGCCACCGATATCAGGGCGCCAATCAGGCTGACCGCTGGCGAAGGCGCGCCGGCAGAAGAATGCCGTCAAGGTGGCTGCCGAAACCGCTCTTGGGGCTGATCTTCCTCGGCGCCGGCACGATTGCCGCCGCAGTCACCCAATTCGCGATCCAGAGCACCGCCGGCCAACAGGGCGCCTCTGGCCTCCAAAGCACCATAACAAACTGGACAGAACCATTGCCCGGCCCCATGAAAGGCCGCGCCTCCGTGATCGATGGCGACACAGTAGAGATTGCCGGTCAGCGCATCCGCTTCAATGGCATCGACGCACCGGAGCGCCGACAGTACTGCGATGACGCGAAGGGCTTCGAATACCCCTGCGGGCGCCGGGCAGCCCATGCGCTAGACAAGTTCCTGGCCACCTCTCGGCCACTGCATTGCAGCTTCGTCGGCCGGGATCCTTATGGCCGCCTCGTCGGGAACTGCGATCGCGCGGATGGCCGCAGTGTGCAGAAATGGCTCGTCGAACAAGGCTATGCTCTAGACTGGTCTCGCTATTCCAACGGGGCGTTTGCGCCCGAGCAGGCTACTGCGAAGGCGGCGCATCGCGGCCTATGGCAGGGCCGCTTTGATCAGCCTTGGGATTGGCGCGCTACCAACGCTGACAACGTCGAAACGGTCAGCGAGCAATCGACCGGCGTCGGCCTCCTCGGCGGCTTGACCTGCAAAATCAAGGGAAACGTCAGCTCGAGCGGCGAGCGCATCTATCACATGCCTGGGCAGAAATATTACAGCCGGACTGCGATCTCGACCGGCAAGGGGGAGCGCTGGTTCTGCAGCGAGGCAGAAGCCCTATCAGCGGGCTGGCGAAAAGCGCGACGGTGACGTCCGCCTTGCTCTTGTGCCGCAGCTATTGCGCGATTTTGGTTCCGTTGCAGCCCGCACCCTCCAGGAGAGAGCGCGAGCTTGATCGGAGGACACCGATCGCAGCATCGGTCTGCGAGAACATGCTGCAAAGGCCCTAACTGTCGTCTCAAGCCTTTGTTCCAAACGCAAAAAGCCCGCCGGACCTTTCGGCACGGCGGGCTATGGGGGGCGCGGATCAGTTGCCAGGCTGCGGCGGCGATCGGCTCCTTTGCTCGGCGACCGCCTGCACCGTGGCGGTGAGCGCGGCAACCGCATTCGACAGGCCGACGATACTGTCCTGAACCCTGTCGAGGCGGTTCAGTGTGGCGGCCTGAAACTTTTCGCTCGAGGCTGAGTCTTGCGTCTGCTTGATCTCAACGGAGAGAAGGCGGTCACTGACTTTCGAAGCCTGGTCGATGGCGGATTGCGCCGTCTTCTCCACGGTTTCTATGCGTGCCGACGTCACCTTCGTCTGGCTCTCCGCCGCCTCGCGATGCGAGGCGATCTTCTGGTCCTGGGCCTCGAACTTGCCGTCGAGATATTGTCCGCCCAGCCAGACCAGGAAGCCGACAAGGGGCAGAGAGAGCGCCATAGATACCCGCGCTATGGCAAGAAGCACAACGTTCTCTGCGATCTTCTGCGCGTTTCCGCTCATCTCTTCACCTTCCACAAGCCCGGCCCTTTCTTGGTGATGCACTACGATCATTTCAGCTCGGCACGGCGCGCGGCACTCGCCTTGGTGTGGCGGTCGCATTCGTCCCTGACGTAGAGGCCGATGGCGCAGCCAGGCGCCATCGCCCGGTCGATCCGGTTCTGATCCTCAGCGGTCTTGCCCTGGGCGCCGGCCAGGCTGCTACCGAGGGCCGAACGAAGTGCGGGAACACCGCTGACGCCGGAAATCCCACACCCCGCCACCGTCAATGCAGTCGTCAAAAGAACGGCTGGCCTCAATCCCCTTGTTGATCGCATCCTGATTGTCCTTCTGGATCTGGTCGCGGACTTCCTCCGCACCCTGGTGCTTGATGTAGGCGTAGACGCCCCATGCAGCGCCGGAAGCGACGAGTATGGTGACGCCGATCGCGACGACGCTGGCGAGCGCCTGGCTGATACCGAGACGGCTGGCGACGAAGGTGAGGATTGCCGCCATCATGCAAGCACTTCGTCCGGTGCAGCCTCGACGGCAGTCGCGTTGCTGCCGATGTCGCCTTCATCGGTGCGGCGGCTCTTCCACCATCCCCACGCGATCCAGGCGAGACCGCCGAGCACAAGCAAGACAGCGATCACCGACAGGATGCCGGAGATCCATTCCAGGCCCGGTATCCACGAGGTTTTCTCGGCCGCCTGCTCTACGGTCTGCCGCGCGACTTCCACGCCGGCGCCACCGACCACGCCGCCAAGCCCTTCCTTGGCCTCAGGCGTCTCGGTGACGCCCTGCTTGCCTGGTTCCTCCTCCGGCGCCTGCTTCCACGCCTCGAGGCGGCGGATCGTTTCCGGCCCGGCGACGCCGTCGGCGGTGACCTTCTGCGCCTTCTGGAACTCGCGCACGGCGTCGCGCGTCGACGGACCATAGTCGCCGTCGACGTTGACGGCATAGCCGGCGCGCACCAGCAGCGCCTGCAGCGCGCGCACCCGGGCGCCGCTCGATCCCATTCGAAGCATTCCGGTGGCGCCCGAGACGGGCGGCGAACCGCTGAGGCGCTTGTAGGCTGCCGCCATCTTCAGGTGGTAGCCCTGCTTCTTGTAGGCCGGCCCGTTGTAGCCGCGGGCAAAGGCGGAAAAATCCAGGCGGCGCAGCTCGTCGGCCAGGCCGAACTTATCGATGTAGCGGGCCATGATGTCGATCTGGCCGGCAGCATTGCTGCGGGCGAGCTTGATCATGTCGTCGACGCTGGCGAAGCCGAGTTTCTTCCAATGCGCCGTCATCACCTGGCCGAGGCCGATCGAGATCGATTCCAGCGCGGCCTGCCGGTCGATCTTCGTCGCCCGCGTTAGCAGCACCCAGCGGGCGGCCTGGGACGCCGGGTTTTTCACCGCGCCGGCTTTTGGGCTGGACAGGCCTTGCGCGCGGGCGGCGACACGCTTCGTGGCGTTTAGCCGCGCATCGAAGTAATGGCCCTCGAAACGGATCAGCGGTTCCTGCCTGCCCTTGACCATGGCAAACGGCCGGCCGTCGCTTTCGACCTCGGCAGCGGCCTGCAGCGCGGCGTCCGGGCATTTGAGGCGATCGGCAAGCTCGCCGATGGCGCGCAGCGTCAAGGCGTCGAACATGAGAGGTCCTTTCCGCCCTCGCGGGCCGGTTGCGTGATCGCGGAAGTTGCAATTTCAGATCTGGCGAGGCAGTTTGCCGACGCGCGCCCTGTCATTGAACCCGACGAGCGCTGGACGAGAGAGGGTCGGCGTTCGTCGCGCCGGCCCTTTTCGTTTTACAGCGGCGCGAAGGAGCCGCCGGCCATGTAGAAGCTGACGACGCCACCGCCCGGATTGGTCGCGGTGATCGCCTGGTTGGTCTGCGCCGACGCGTTGATCCTGGCCGCCGTCACCTGTGACCTTTGGTTGGAATCGAAGTGAATTTCAGGCGGCAGTTCATCCACATTGGTCCAGTCGATGCTGTTGCCAGTGCCGGATGCCCCGTCGCGATAGCAGCCGAAGATCTGGGCGCCACCAGCCGGACAGTCATTGTTCCTGGTGAAGCTCGATCCGCCAGTGAGACCGCCTGCCGTGTCGGTGGCGGCGTTGGCAAGACCGACCGTGCGGACCACGCTGACCTGGCAATCCAGCGTCGCCCCAGCATTTGAGATCGACGGCACGATATCGCCGGTCGTGCCGGTCGGCACCGCAGCGGTATAGAGCGCGGCGTTGACGCTGCCTGAAGCGGCCGCCTCTGCGACCTTGGTGGCCACCACGCCACCGATCGTACAACCGGTGAAGGCCGAGTTGGCGGCGCCATCCTGGTACGTGACCCACGCGCGGATGCAGCGATCGGCGCGCGCGGCACCGAAGCTTTTCCCTGTAAAAGTCGGTGCCGCATTGTTGACGATACTGCCGGTATCAGTCCCCGACACGCCGACAGCAACATCGACGGCCGCCGTAGCCGCACTCTCCGTCGGCGTTCCGGAGCCCGCAGCGTTGGTCGCGGTCACCGTGCAGGTGATGGTGTTGCCGGCGTCGCCCGTGACCGGAACATAGGTGTTTTGATTGCTGCCGACGTTCGATCCGGCCGACTTCCATTGGTAAGCATAGGTCTGGCTGCCGCCACCGCTCCAGGTGCCCGTCGAGCAAGTCAGCGTCAATCCGACCAGGGCGCTGCCGGTGATAGCCGGTGCCACGGTGTTGACGGGAACGGCAATGACGGCAGACGTGGCCCCGCTGCTGGCCGGCGTCGAGCCTCCGGCATTGGTGGCCGTCACTACGACGGTGATCACCTTGCCGACATCGCCACTCACGGGCATGTAGGTGTTTTGGTTCGACCCGACATTGGTGCCATCGGCCTTCCACTGATAGGCGAACGTGTCGACACCGTTTAGCCATGTGCCGGTCGAGGCAGTCAGGGTCGAGCCGACATGGGCATTGCCACTGATGGCGGGCAGCACGGAATTTTCGGGCGCAATGACCGGCGGCGCGGACGCACCGGCACCGCGCTGCAGGCCGAGCCCAAGCCCGAGGCGGTTCATCGCCATCAGGCGGCCTCGACGGCGACCTTTTCGCCGTCCCGGATGCCGAACGTGTAGGGAATGTTGGCCTTGATCTTGCGCGCCGTTCCGGTGCCATCCGTCGCGATCGTGGAATCTGGGTCAGAGCTGATCGCTACCCAGCAATCCGCATCGGCAAGCAGTTCGACGATCTCTTCGGTAGCAGCAGCCGAAAGCGCGCCAGTTGCCGGCATGGTGATGGTTTCGGTTCGGCAATTCGCGCCTTGCGCCACAGGGGCGACGTAGTGGTGCGAACCATCAATTTTCGAGAAGGTGACGATCAGCGTGGCCATCGGTGGTTCCTTTCCAGAGGTTCAAAGATCGAGGGCTCTTTCCCCCCTTGTGGGAGAGATGGCTGACAGGCGTTCAGTCCGCCTTCTTAACTTCGATGCCCGCGCGCCGGGCCTTCTCGCGGAAGTGCTCGAACTGCGCGCGGTCCATGTCGTCGCTCTCGCTCTCGTGCTGGTCGGAGCGCCAGACGATGCGATGTGAGTTCGCGCTGCGGGTCATCTTCTTGGTGTTGTAGATGCGGTACAGGAAATGAAAGTCGGTCATGGAAACAGTCCTGCGCACGAGAAGTTATTCATGTCCGCGACGAACGTCACCACTGGACCGCTGCCGTTGCCCCAATCCGTCTGGAAGGCAATCATCTTGCCGTCAGGGGAGATGATGCCGTGCGTCTCCCGGTCGTATTCGATGGTCCCGCTCTTGTGGGTGAAGCAGACGCGGCCGACGACCGAGCCGTCCATCGCCACGATGACGATCTGGCTGACATAGATGTCGTTGGCGTTGTCGCTGTCGGGCCAGTAGTCCGTCGAAATCCAGAGCGTGACGATATCGTGAGAGCGGGCGGACGTGTGGTAGGTGAACGCGTCCGGGCCGATGACAGTCGTCGTGCCGTTGCTCAACCGGCGCTTGATCAGGTCGCCGCTCGCCGAACGGTCCCCGCCGACCATGTACTCGATGCCCCCTTCGACCGCGAAGGAGTAGTGCGACGGCTTCTCGTCTTCCGAGAAGTGGAGATGGTGCGTGCCATCGATCAGATGAATGTCGTGCGTGCCGTCGTCGTTGCCGCGCACGATGTAATTGCCGAGCGGCGAGATGCTGACGCCGCCGTCGGTGATCTCGATGCCGTCCAGATCGATGACGCCGAGAACCGTGTCGGTGCTGATCTTGAAGGCGAAACAGACTTCATGGCCGTCGCTGTCGCGGGTCGCTTGGATCGGCACGATGTCGCTGTCCCACGAAAGCTCGCCCTCGTACAGACCTATGGTCATGTCCGAGTAGGTGCCGTTGAAATCGTGGGTGACGTCGTAGGTGCCGTCCGTAACGTCGTAGTGGCAGATCGCGTCGCCGATGACGGCGATCATCAGGTCCGGTTCGACCTCGCTCCAACGGGCTTCCTCCCAGCCCCCCGGACGATCCCAGCAGTACACGGGCTCGCCGGTCGCGCCGTTGACAAAGATGTTCCCGGAGTAGCCTCCCGAGCCCGCATTCTTTTCGAAGTAGGCAAGCGCCATGTTCGAATTCCAGAAGTCGTGCTTGGGGTATTGAGCCCGGCAGATGTCGCCGTAGAGCTTGCCCGTGAACGACCCGATCTGCGTCCCGGGCACACCGGACCAGCGCATGATCGGCACGAGGAGATCGTCCGTGTAGGGGACGAAGGGATCGGGCATCGGGTCTGCGTTCGGCGTATAGATCGCGCTGTCGGTGATCATCGGCGTCAGACTGCCGGCCTCGGTGACCTCCAGATCAAACGCTGCGAGATCGTCTGTGGCCCCGAGATCGTCCGTGACCCTGATAACAATGTCCTCTGAAATTCCTGGCGTGGTCGGCGTTCCGGTAACCGCCCCTGTCGAGCCGTTCAGAGTGATGCCTGCCGGTAGCGAACCAGAGAACACAGAGTATGCGTAGGGCGCCGTGCCGCCTGTTGCCGAGACTGTAAAGCCAGCATAGGCCACGTCTTCTTCGGTGGTCAGCACCGGGGTGCCGCTGATTTCCAGGGGATCGGGCAAGTCGGTCAGCGCCGTCAGCGCCGCCGGCAGCTTCGCCGGATAGAGCGTGATCGAGCGGATATAGATGTCGTTCAGCGAGTTCCCGCTGCCGACGCCATCATGGCCGAACAGGATGGTATCGACCGCGGTAACATGGGTCAGATAATCCACCGTCTGCGTGATCGCGGCGCCGCCGTCGTCGCACCAGGCATATTCGTAGTCGCCGCCGCCGACGTCGCGCGCGAGCGTCATGGCGATCTTGTGCAGGCCCGACCCCGAAATGGCGTCCGAGATGTCCAGGTCCCAGTAATCGAACAGGGCGCCGTTGGCGTTGGCGATGATGGCTTCGTCGGCAACGTCGAAGTTGATGTCGTCGCCGATGAAGATCAGAAACCCGGATGGCGAGATGGCGCTGTTTAGCTCGACCAGGATGGTGCAGCCCGCCGCCAGTCCAGAAGTCAGGTCCGACAGCAGCGCGCCGATCGCCTTCGGCCGGTTGCCGTTCGACGGCGTGATCCGCATGCCGGACGCGGAGATGGCGCCGGCATCGAAATCGCCGCCGAGCAGGGTCGCGATGGCACGCACGGCGCCGCCGGCGAAATACTGCCCGTTGACGAAATCGAGGAAGCCGTCGGCGCCGTCGGGCACCCACGCCGGCGTGCCCTGGGCCGGGGCGCTGCGCTGCGCCAGCGTCCCCAGCATCATCGCCCGCACTCCGGGAGAAAGCTGATCGACATCAAGTCACGTCCTCGGCTAGCAGGCCGATGATGTCCCACTCGTCGGTGGCGACCTTCTTCAGCGTTACCGTCGCGCCGCGCCCGCCGGTCATGTCGAGGAAGCCGGCAATGCCGTTCAGCGTCGGGCCGTCGGTCAATGTATCGAAGATGATCGGCTCGTCGGCAGCTTGCCGATACGTCAGCTCGGTATCGACCGGGAATGCGACCGCCGAATTGAGCGGCACCGTCACCGTGCAGCCGTCGGCATGGGTGCAACGCTTGTATGAGTTGGCGTCGGCAAGCACCGGCGTGTGGGTGTCGGTCGTGACCGTCGCCACCACCGACGGCCGGAAATTCGCCTGCGGCAGCGTGAACGGGCCGAAGACCGTCGCGTCCTCCAGATAGATCGTCATCTGGGTGCCGACGACGATGATGTTGGAGATGTTGACCGGCTCGGGCGGGTTGTCCTCGATCGCCTGGATGCGCTGGTCGAGGTCATAAAAATTACCGTCGACCTGAAGCGCAGTCAGGTTGTAGCCCTGCCCGACGCCCCAGGCGCCAGTGGTCCGGTAGACGATTGTCATCAGGAAAAATCCTATTCAGGGAGTCGGGTCGTCGTCGGGCGAGCGCTGGCACAGCACCCACAACGCGCTGCCGGCGATTTGCAGCGAGGGGTCCGGCTCCATGGTCGTCACCGCCGCCGAGGCATAGGCGCGAAACGCCTTCCCATCGATCACCACAACGATGTCGGCAATCGAAAAGCCGGCCGGCGCGATCGGCGTCGTCGCCAAATCATAGTTTGCCGCCCAGACGACGAAGTCCGGCGGCCCGGGATAAGGCAGGCCGACAGCCTGGAATTCCGGTTCGCCGGTGATCGGATTGCCGTTCAGGTGAATGGTGAACGCGCCTTGCTTGAATTCAGCGGTCCCGCCGGGAATGATCAGCCCGGTGCCGGCTCCGCTCGCCGCATCCCATTCGGCGCGCGGGATGTCGAGGAATTCGGGCGGGTCTTCCTCGCTTTTTGCGCCGTAATATTCCCAGGCGCCGTAAGTCGTGCTGGCGCCGGACAGATCGGGAAGCCCCTCGACCGGAGGATCCTCTCCGATCAATTGCCAGGTCTGGCCGTTCCAGCCGCTGAAATCGCTGGTCGGCGACGATCCATAGACGAGGTCGGCAGCGGTCAGATAGATGGAGGTGCCGGTGATCGGCGTCACATAGGGTTCGCCGGCCCATTCGACCGGATCGAAGGCGACAGTCACGCTCGATCTGACATTCACCCTGAAGGCGACATGCGTCATCGTGTTCCAGTGCACGTTGACGATGTTCTGGAACGGGTCGAGCTGGACCGGCGGGTTCGGGCCGCCGCCATAGGAATCAGCCACCGGACGGCTCCTTCGACCAGTCGAAATTCAGCCTGATGTAGACGCCGTCGTCGCGGCGCCGGAACATGATTTTAGTAATGCGCTCGACCTCCACCCACTGTTCGGAATCGTCGGGGTTTTCGATGCGGATGGTTTCGACGGCGCGGTCGATATAGTCGTAGTCGATGACGACGATGCCGTCTTCCGGATCCTCGATCGGCTCTTCCGGCGGCCAGGTCACCGTCGTCCCCGGATTGGTCTTCTGCGCCGGCTCTGTCAGCGTGAAGCGGGATGCCTTGCCGAAGCGGAAATGCGCGTCACCGCCGTCTTCCGGCTTGACCTTGGCCAGGGCGCGCTTCAGCACATTCTCGCCATTGCCGGAGCGGTTGATGAAGTCCAGCCGCGCGGCGCTCGAATTCCGCCCGGCGCGCCATGGATTGGGGATGCCGCCTATGGTCACCATCAGGCAGCCTCGAGGTCCAAAGTCTTGGGAACCATCAATGCGCTGACCGTGATCGGATAGTCGGTAATGAACGGGCCGGCCTTCAGCACCTTGAGGTCGCCGTCGACCTCGGTGAACACCTGGTTGAGCGCTTCGATCGCCGCCGCCAGGTCAGGCTTGAAAGCATTGAGAACCGCTTGCTGCGTCGGCAGCGGGTTGATGATGGTGATGTCCTCGACCAGCATTGCCGGGTCCATCGCGAAGAAATCGATGCCGTCATCGTCGGGCGGGATGTGCCCGAATTCCCCATAGGTGACTTCGCCGGCAACCGGCATGAAGGTGGCGCCCTCATAAAGCTGATAGCCTTCATCGACATAGCCTTCGTCGGCAAAGACGGGATCGCCGGGCACCGTTGAAACCGTGTTGCCCTTGCCGACCGTGCAGCCGATGGTCACCGAAGCCAGCATTTTGCCGTCGGCGACGGAGAGCGTGTAGGCGATGATCTTTCCCGTTGCCTCGCCGCCCGGCAGCCTGGGATCAGCGATGCGGGCATTCTTGCGGCAGGACAGATCAAGCCCGTCGCGGAACGGCACCGAGAAGGTCACCGAGACCGCGCGGGAGCGCTCCAGAATGGCACCGCGCGCCAGGCAGATGAGATATTCCAGGCTCTGGCGACCCCTGGCAGTCGGGAAATAGGCCCGGTTCCGCACGTCGCCGATTGGCAGCGCGCCGAGCGGATTATCTGTGTCGGGCGCATCGACCGGCTCGTCAGCGTCGCCGGAAACCTTGATCTCCTCGATATCCTCGCCGCCGGGATCAGTGACGATCGCCTGGCAGTCGGCCGTCAGCGTGAACGACAGCGTTTCCTGCCGCTTGCGCGAGACGTCGTAGTCGACCTTGAACACCGGCCGCATCGTCCAGACCGGGAATTGCCCGGTGCCGTTGATCATGACGACCTGGTGATAATCCTGCGGCACGACAAAGCCGTCGGTGCGAGAGATCGAGCAGGCGCCGAAGGACCAGCCGCTGCCGATGCGGTCGTCCTGTTCGGGGAAGTCCAGCATCAGCCCGTCGCCGGTCAGCGACCTGATGGAATGGTTGCCTCCCGATCCCGCCGCGGCGAAGGCTGCAAGAAGCTGCGCGGTGAAATCGACAGTGCCGACCGCCGCCTGGTCCCAGTTGATGACAGCCGAGACCTTGACGCTGGTGAGCGGCGGCTGGCCATAGGACAGGTCGAGGCTTTCCCGCAGAAAATCCTCGCCGAAGTCGATCAGCCCGTCCTCGCCGTTGAGGATGTCGGATGCCGTCACAGCATGCGTGATGCGGTCGATATGCCAGGCGTGCGTGTAGCCCTGCAGCACGGTGTCTGGGTCATCCCGGCTGTCTTCGTTGAGGAAGACCGGATCCCAGAACGGCGCCACCTTCATCGTTTCGGCCAGAGCCCGCTTGACCGCGTCATAGTCGGCCGGCCGCGCCAGGAAGGTCAGCGTGATCGCATTGCCCTGCACCTGCTGCGGCAAGCCGACGATGCGGCCGAACAGCAAGGCGACAGCGCCGGCCGTCGGGTTCTGCGGATCGACCCAGGACAGCCATGCCCACTGGTCGCGACCCGGCGCCAGCAGGCCGGTGCGCGGATTCTTGACTTTTATGTCAGCCTTGGCGAAACCGCCCTCGCCGTTCGTCAGCGCAATGCCGATGACCTTCTCGTCCTCGACCTGATGCTCGAGGCCGAATGTCGTTTCTGTCGGCGCGACCCAGGCAAAGAAGAACATTCAGATTTCCTCGAGGTCCAACGACCACGCCGCGTCGGCATCCCACTCAGCCAGGTCCTGCTGGTAGTTGACGACCCGCATCTGCAGGCGCGGCCGGTAGAAGGTGAAATCGCCTTCCGTGCGCGTTGCCGGATCGGCGGTGTTGCCGGCGACCTCGCGTTCCGGCGCGCCGCCAATGGTGAGGTAGGAGAGCTCGACGATGCAATCGACGGTCAGTTCCATGCCCGGCCAGACGCCGGAGAGCGCCGGCTGCTGCTGGTCGGTGCAGGAGATCGTCGACTTGTACTTGCGATAGCTGCTGCCGTCGGACAGGTCGATCAGCTCGCCATTGACTGTGCGGGCGAGCTGCGCGGCGCCATCGACCGGCGTCAGCGTCTGGCTGATGTTGCGCGCGCTGTAGGGCGGCACGCCGATCGGATCGAGGCGGAGATCGGTCGGGACGCTCATGTGCGCCTCGGGGGCCGGCCGGCGCTGGTCAGGCTCTCACCGATGGCGAAACGGTAGAGCTTGTCGACCGCACTTTCCTCGCCGATCATGTCGATGACCCGGTCTTCGGTGACGCCGTATTGCAGCTTCACATGCACGGTCTTTCCCGACATCGCCGAGGCCGGCGCCAGTTTCATCTTGGCAAAGCCGCCGTCGACAAAGCGCGGAATCGCCATCGAGCGGTTGAAGCCGTCGGCAAGGCCGCCGAGGCTGAAGCCGCGCAGGCCCTTGAGCGATGGCAGGAAGCCGTTGTTGAGGGCGTTGAGGAAACCGACGCCAAGCTTCTTCACCGCCGCCGCCTGGATGACGAATTCGCCGTTGGACAGCCAGGCGAGGATGCTGTCCGTCTTCGGACCACCGGCACCGCGCACCGCACCACCGCCGGCAAACCCCGGCGATCCGCCGCCGGACGAGGACGACGATCCTGCAGCGGCGCGCAGGCGCTGCGCTTCAGCTGCCGCCTGACGCAAGGCTGAAAGAATGCGGTTGATCGCAGTCTCGATCTGATTGGCGATGGCGTTGACCGATGATGCCAGTGTCAGGAAGCCGTTTTGCACCAGCCCGCGGATGGCAGCCATGATCTGGTTGATCTGCTGCTGGGCCTGCTGAAATGGCGCAACTAGGGCCTGCGCGAGCTTCTCTGCCCCAGAGACGTCGCCGGCCGCGCTGGTGGCGCGCTCGATGGCATCGACGATCTGGTTGGCCGCATCCACGACGTCTGCGGAAGCGCCGGTCCATGCCTCGAATGCTGCACTGGCGACGGCGCTGACGGCGCTGAAAACGCGGTCCTTGGCGGACGTGAAGATGTCGACCACGCCATCCCACAAGACAGATGCGTTGTCGCGGATGAAGTTCCACGCATCGGACGCGCCGCTTTTGATGGCCTCCCAGGCGGGCTGAAGTCGTGCGCCCACACCCATTGCGACGGCGACGACTTCCTCCCAGATGCCGGTCGCGGCGGACTTTATGGAGTTCCATACCTCCGTGCCAGCTGCCTTGATCTGATCCCATGACGGAAGCAGCTGGCCCGCCAGATTGCCGATTTCGCTGATCACACCCTGGACAAAGCCGGAGACGATGGTCGCAAGCCCCTTGAGGATGAAGCCGACAGCCTCGACCTGCAGCCTCCAGAGCTCGACGAACAGCGCGCCAGCCTGCTTTGCACCCTCAAGCAGAGCGGCAAACACCTTGGCCAGATTTTCGGCCGAAAAGAATTCTCGTATCTTGGCTATAGCTCCCTGCGCACCGGCGACGATGTCATCCCAAAAGACGAACACGGCGACGCCGGCCGCCACCAGCGCGGCAACCAGCAGCGCCGGCCAGCCGACCAGGCCGGCGACCAGGCCGAGGAACGTCTTCGCCCCGGTGACGATGGTGCCGAAGAATGCCTTTGCCGAGGCGATCAGGCCGCCGCTGAACATCGTGGCAAGCGCGGTTCCGATCAGCCGCAGGCCAGCGACGACCACGCCGACGGAGGACGTGATCAGCCTGAACACGCCGAGCAATTGCAACAGCGCGGCGCCGATCAGCAGTTGCCCGCCGGTGACCTTGGTGCCGAACATGGCATTGAGGCTGTCGGCGACCAGGTTTGCGCCGTCGCGCACCGCCTTGAACAGCGGCAAAACCACCGTGTTGACGACAGCCTGGACGTCTCGGCCGAAGCCGACGATCGCATCCCGCCAGTCCAGTATCCACGGGTTCTTGATGTTCTGGTCGTTGCCGGACAGCAGATGCAGCAGGTCGCCCAAAATACCGGCGACGGTGCGCGCAGCCGCGGCGCCAAGCTGGAGGATTGCATCCTTGTTGGCGACGACGATGTTTGTCAGGCCCTTGGCAGCTTCCAGCACGATCGGCGCGAACAGCAGGCCGAATTGCACCCGGATCGCCTTGATCGCCGTCGACAGCGAATCCAGGGAATCGCCGAGGGCATCGCCGAGGGCGAACTGCTCCGGAGTAAACAGGATGCCGAGCTTTTCGGCCTCAGTGCCAAGCGCGCGCAATCCGTCCGCGCCCTGGTTTAGGAAGGGCAGCAGGTTGGCGCCGGCCTTGCCGAACAGCTCGATCGCCAGCGCCGATTTCAGCGCGCCGTCCGGCATCCGGGCAAAGGCGGCGGCCACGTCCTGGACGATGGCTTCATTCGAGCGCAGCCTGCCGTTGGCATCCTTGATCTTGACGCCGAGCTTGGTGAAGACGTTGCCGGCGGTGTCGACCTTCTTGGCGGCATCCTTGGTCTTGACGCCGAACCGCGTGACCTTGACGCCCGTCGCATCCAGCACATCCCCGGCCTTGCTGGTTTCCGTCGCTGCTTCGGCGATCGCCTTGTTGAGGCGGGACATGCCGGAAACGAATTCTTCCTGGCTGACGTCGGCCTGCTTGGCGGCGAATTCCAGCCGGCCATAGGCATCGATCTGCAGGCCGGTTTTTTGCGCCGCCTTGCCCGCGGCGTCGGCAGCTTCCGCACCGGACTTCGCCAGACCGACAACGGCCGCCGTGGTCCCGCCGGCGGCAGCAGCCAGTCCGGTGCCGAGCAGCGCCAGGCGGCGACCAACCGTTGCCAGGTCGTTGCCGACCTTCGACAGGCTGGCGCCAAATTTGTCAAGATCGGCTTTGACGGCGGCGTTCTTGATCTGGTTGAAGGCCTTTTCGCCGGCATCGCCGAGCGCCTTCAGCTGATCCTTGATCACGTCGCCACCCTCAAGCGCGATGCGCTGGACGATCGGTTTTCTGGCCATAGGTCAACCGTCCGGATTGAGGTGTTTCAGGTAGAGGTCGCCGAGACGCGCCGCGGCGCGTTCGGTGATCTCGCGAATGGAAAACCGGTCGCGAATGTTGACGCGGTCGATGCCGACGAAAAGCGGCACCAATGTCGAAGGCGCGCCGGCACCGCCCCGCTTGAGGGCGCTCAGGCTGACCTTGCCGGTTTTCGAACCGCGCCGATTGGTGGCGATCTTGCCGGCGAGCAATGGTGGTTTGCCCGGACGTTCAATGCTGACCAGCGGCCCGATGGTCTTGATGTAGAGCGCTGGCGTCATCTTCTGCCGGCCGGCACGCTTCGGCGTATCCTTGAGCGGCAGCCAGAGGCGCGGCTTGCCCGAGATCGTCCCGCCTTCTTCGAAAATGCCGGCATAGCGGATGTTGTGGAAAATCAGCGCCGCCGCATGATCGAGAATCTGCGCTTCGGATAGACGTTGACGCGCAGCGCGTTCTGCCAGCGTTTGGAGAAACCGGCAGCGGCGATGTCGGCCCGCCCCTCGCGCTTGACGATGTCGCCGGCTTCGCTGATTGCCGCCGTCGCCGCGAAGGCAATCGGGTCTTTGATCCCGAACATTGCCCCGGCGAATTCGGCCGGCTTGGCCTGATAGCGGAAGCGCGCCATTTGCCCTCGGCTCGGAAACGTGTTTCTATTTGGGCGGGGAGGGGCTTTACATGAGATATGTCGGCTTAATACTTGCGCTCACCGCGACCGCCGCGATGGCCAAGGATCAGGTGCTGATCGACCCGCTCGAATTCATGGTGTCGTGGCCCGATCTGGTCGGCCGCGACGTCGTCATCACCAAGGGCCGCGTCGCGCTGGCCAGCGACAAGTTCATGTTACTTAGCCTGCCAGGCGGCAACGTCACGCTGATGCCGCCATGGGTCGACCGCGATGACCTGCGGCCCTTGTTCGAGCATTGCACCAGCATCCTGACCGACGTGCGTTGCGACGTCGCCGCTGAAGGCACGGTCGGCAAGATGACCATTGGAAACGGGCCGCAGCTTTCCAGCGTCGATTTCTACAAGCCGGCCGGGCAGTAAAAATCAGTCGCGTTCGGCGTCTTTTTAGGCCGTGAACTCATAAATGCAGAATGACCGCCTTTAGAAAGCGGACCTACTCGGCATTGTCGTTGCGACTGAACACCTCGGCAGGAACTCTCAACTCCTCGGATCGTGCGGCGGCAGGATACCCTGGAGCGGAAAGCCTGATGCAAACGTCGCGCCTGTCCCTTTTGAGGTCGTAGGCGCTATACTCTGCAAGGAATGTGCTGCTGTATCGGATATGGGATTCAGGATTTTTTGCCACCAGATAGATGTCGTATCGTTGGGGGTGGCGACTTTCAAACGGCCCGAATGCGATGACTTTCACGTCCTTTTCGCCGGCGGCAGGGCATAGCCCGGCGGACACATAGACGACTTCTCTGTCCGACCTCTCCAAGTATCGTGTGATGTCGATGGTGGATGACACCTCCAACTTGACATACTCTCCGTATGGAAGCTTGGCGAGATTTTGCGGGGGGCTTCCGTCCGCGACGCGTTGGTATTTCAACGAGCCGAGTCCCGTGCAAGCAGAGAGGGACAGAGCTATGACGGCATAGAGAGAGCCCAACCGCAACATGATGAAACTTTTAGAACCCGCATGCGACATTCAGGTTGACGTATGCAGAAATTACTGGATGTCCGCAATGAGGTTGATGCGAGACTTTCATATTAAGGTCGAATCTGATCCAGGCTCCGCCGCAATACAAAATGGCAGCCGACAAGGACCCGGTGCTGAAGTTCGATTACGTCCCGGCCATGCCCTCATATTCCCAATCGAAGCGCTTTCTGAGTTCTTGCACGCTATCATCCCACGTCGCGCGCTCGCATTTCCGTAAGATGTTGAGGAGGCTCGCCAATACGCTCTGCCACTCAAACACATCGACAAACACCCATGCGGTGGAGCGGCGTGGCAAGTGCGATCTCACGTCGTTGGTCACGACGTAGACACGGAAATCGTCGGTTCCTATGTCGTCGTCCCAACCAATGGCCAGACACATAGCCAGCGCCACGCTTCTGGGATTGGAGGGTTCCCATTGCTCAAGAAGCTCGACCGAATCGAGCATTTTCACACCGGCCTCTATCTCCATTTGCGTATAGCCCTCGCGGATCCGGCTCTCGGCAACATCACCCAGGTTTGAAGCATCCACGCTCCGCAAAGATAGGCGGTCGGGGAGAGGAACCCTGGCAAACTCAAGCCATTTCTCATTCGCCCGTGCCAATGTCCGCTCCTTGATGCCGCTGCGTCGTAGATAATGTTTAGGGAGCGCACTTATAACGGTTGACGACGCGGACTGGAACGGCCGTCCTCCGCCACGCGATCAAGGCGCATTTGTGAGTTCACGGCCTAGGATTTTCTTGACGTCCTTCGGATCGCCGCGTGCAGCCATGGCGTTGGTCGCAAGCGCCTCGGCGGCGTTGCGTTTCCTGATCCGCTCGGAGAAATGCAGGCGGCCGATCAGCTCCCTTGGCGTGCATTGCCACAGCCGGCCCTCGTCGTGGCCGTGCTCTGTCAGCTCGACGATGACTTCGGCGATTTCGTAGCCGGCACCCTTGGTGATGCTGCGGCCGCGACGCCCACGGTTGCCCCCAGCGCCGTCAGCTTCTCGACGAAGGGGCCTATTCCGTTTGGGAGCGTGACTTTCAGGATGGCGGTTAGCAGATCGGCCTGTGCCTCGACCGAAAGCCGTCCAGCCGCCTTTTCCTGTTCCTCGTCACCGGGAAAGCCGATGCCGGCGGCAATGATGGCCGCAATGGCATCGCCGCCCATTTCCATCAGCTTGTCGATGCCGACATCCTTGCCAACCATCAGCATGCGCACCTCGGGAAAGCGGGCGAGCAGGCTGACGACGCCCTTTGCCGAAACACCGAACACTTCAACCGTTGCGTTGCCGACCGGGACGCGCTCGGTCAGCGGTGCGATATCGAGCAGACCGACCATCAGGCGGCCTCGGTGATGGTCATCGTGCCGAAGTCGGACGAGCCGTCGGTATAGGTGGTGGCGAGCAGGTCGCCGGTGATCTCGATCTGGCCGAAATCGGCGTCCTCGATCGGGCTGAACGAGCCGGTCGGGCCGAACGACACCGACGGGAAAACGCCGTGCACCTTGTTGCCCTGGGTGTTGTCGCCGATGAATTCCAGCGCGCCCGAGATCACCGATTCCGACATCAGGCGGATGGTCTTGGTGCCGTCGGTGGCGGTCACCGGATCGCTCGACATCAACAGCAGCTGCAGGTTCTCCGCGGTGATCTCGTCGAGCACGATGCGGATCTGCATGGCCTGGTTGTTGTACTGGGTGAAGTCGGTCTTCTTCGAACCGCCGCGCGTCTTCCTGTGCTCGAGCTTGTCCTGCGACGGCGTCAATTCGCACTCGACGATGTTGCCGAGATCGCGCTGCACGCCGCCGGTCGGCGTCCACAGCGCATAGCCGGTGCCCTGGAAATAGTTGTCGGCGCTTGGAGAGGCTGGCATGGTTTCTTCCTTTCGGTGATGATGCCCGTCAACCGGGCGGTTGAAGAGAAATGCTAAGCCGAGAGCTCGCCGGGCTTGAGCAGGTAGGTGAAGGCGAAGGCGACGCCGATGCCGCCTTCCATGGAGCGGCCGCGCTCGGTTGCCGTCTGCGAGCCTTCGTAGACGATCGACTGGCGCTTGACGGTCAGACCGAGCAGCGTGGCGTCCGTCATGACGGCGGCGATGAGGTTGATACGCAGCAGGTTGAGATCGGTGCCGACATCGGTGGCCTTGCCGGCCAGCCGGAACTGCACTTCAGGCGTCATTTCGATCATTTGCGGCGGCGGGGCGGCATCGCTGCGGCGACCGGGAATGGTGCCGACAGTGTGCTCGGCGCCATCGAGCAGGATCACATATTTCTGCGTATCGGGCAGGCTGCTTTCGTTGCGGCGCGCCTCGAAAGTCGCGTCGACCGCCGCCGCCACGATCAGCAGGCGCGCCAAGATCGCCTCGCGAGGATCCTCATAGGCCATCAGGATTCCTCCAGGATCAGCCGGATCTGTGCCTGCACCTCGCCCTTGGGTGTCGGCAGGTAATGGTGCGAGATCACACTCCAGTTCTTGCCGTTGAGCGTCAGCGCTGCGTTGGCCAAGTCGGCAACGGCGATGCCCTTTTCCGCCAGTTCGGAGGTGCGCACCGACGCGGCCGGCCGGATGGTGGCGATCGACGGCCCTTCCAGCACCTCGACGCCAGCCGTCTCGTCGATCGCCGAGAGATCGGCCGTCGTACCGGCGGTGTCGTCCAGCGTCAGCGTCGCGGCCTCGCCCAACACCGTATAGACCGGGTTGAACAGCAGCGTATTGAAATCAACCAGCCCCATCGGTCGCCACCTTCCGCATCATCCGCGAAACCAGCCCAGCGCGCATCTCGGCCAACGTGAACTGCTGCGCCATCAGCGACGCCCACCAGGCCTCGCGCCCGCCCGGCCGCTTCGGCCGCTCGATGTCGGCGAGTTTTGTCGATCCCATCGGTGCTGCGGCGCTGGTCGGCTCAACGATCACCGGCACGCCGGCGACGACAGCGGCGATTGCCGCCTTGCTCGAATGCGTCACCAGCACATGCGCGCCAGCGAGGTCGTGACAAAGCGGTCGCTTGCAGCCTTTTTCGCGGATGACGATCGGCCGGTCGGTCTGGCGCCGGATGCGCCGTTCGATGGTGCGCGACCATGCCGCCATGTCCATGCCCATCATGTGCCCGCTCCAGCCGCCGGGCAGCGCCAGCAGCACGTGGCCGGCGCCGGGCTCCCGCCATGGCGCCATCGGCACCAGCAGGCGATCTTTGTCGCAGTCGGCCAGCAGCGCCGGCGTCATCCCGCCTGACGTGATGGCATAGTAGCCGGTCGCCTCACCGTTGGCCGGCAGGTGAAAACCGTTGTCGATCAGCCACCACGGCGTCTTGTCACGAATAGCGTGCGGCACGATGCGCTCGGCCAGCCAGTGATGGCCCCACACCACGAACGGTTCTCCACGCGGCGGCGCACCCTCGTGGATGCGCGTCGCGCCACGGCCGCCGGCGTGGAGCGCTTCCATGATGCGGCGCGTCTTTTCGCGGCGCTCCGGCGTCACGCAAAGCCAGATCGTCATGTCCACTCCACCAAAAAGTCGCCGCCGATCTCCCATTTCACTTTGCCGCCCCACGCCTTGAGCAGGTCGAGCGCAGCAAAACGGCCTCGGCCGTAGCGCTCGGCGTTGCCGTTGGGTTTTTGCTCGATGATGATGACCGGCCTTTCGCGGCGGATCGTCTGTTCGCCGCCCTCGAGGATCGGCTTTTCAAAACCCTCGACGTCGATCTTCACGAAATCGATGCCAGTGAGATCAAAACTGTCCAGCATGCGGGCGGCGATCAGCTCGCCTTGCTCACCGCCTTGCGCGACATGGCTGTTGCCGGTCGATTCCGGCGGCATGGCGATGGCGAGCTCGCCCTCGACGCTGTCGAGCGCGACCCGGTGCAGGTCGATGCGGCAGGCGGCGAGCGGCTCGGCGAGATTGCGCTCAAAACATTCCAGATGCGCCGGCAGCGGTTCGAACGCCGTGACGCGGGCGAAATCGAGCGCCATCACCCGCGACCACAGGCCGACCTGGGCACCGATGTCCACGGCATGGCCGCGCCTCGTCACATGGGTCAGCGCCTTGGCGTATTTCCTGTACTGGTAGGTTCCCCTGCCGTCGACCAGCGGGTTGATGGCGAGTTGCCCCTCGAGGTGTTCGTCGCTGTCGGGGAACCACATCCCCCTGATCTGTTTCATGCTGCCCTCGATTGTGTCAGATGGGTCTGTGCGGCTGCGGTCACGTCCTCGACCCTGATCGCTTGCATCGCTGCCCGGCAGTGCGCGCAGGGCCGCAGCGAGCCGCAGGCCTTCGCCCCGCCCGTCAGATTGACGTGGCCGGCATAGCCGGTCACGTCAGGTGGAATGAAGCCGCCAAACAGGACGACGCCGGGCACGCCGACTGCCGCAGCGCCGTGATGCATGCCGCCCTCCGGCCCGACATAGAGCGAGGCGCGAGCGAGCGCCGCCATCGCGTGCCGAAAGGACGGCGCCCTGACCTGGCGGGCGTGCCTGATCCTGTGGTCGCCATGAGCGAACTGCACGATCTCGGCGCCGTCAGCGGCAAGCCGCGCCGCGACCGCGTCGTAGCGATCCGCCGGCCATCGCTTGTTCGACGCCCAGCTCTTGAACGCCTCGACGTTCGGCTCCATCAAGACGAAGCCGGCGCCGACGCCGGCCGCCCACGCGAGCTCATGCTCGTCGAAAAACAGTTCGCCCGGCACCGGCCTGAAATCCATGTTCCAGATCCATCGCTGCCGGGCGCGGTCGAGCCCGTTGTAGATCCTGTGCCCCGTCCGGTAATCGATCCATTCGAGATCCGGGTCCGCCTCGCTTCCGGGTGGCGCGATGTTCGGGTTGCCCCGGAAGATTTCCTTGCTGTGTTGGTCCCAGGCGATGCGCCGGCCGTCGCCGAAGGCAATCCGCTTGCCGCGCGCCGCAGCACCCCGAGCCAGGCCCGTCGCCATGATGTTGTCGCCGCGTCCCATTCAGCTGGCCCACTTCACAGGCAGTCCTCGAACTTAAGCCGCGGCCAGACTTGAACCGCGCTGTCGGGATTGGCGTTGACGATCTCGACGCCCATCTTCACCGCCGACGGCGCGATCGCCCGGTATTCCGCCAGCTGATCGGCGAAGGCCTGCGGCTGACCGCCTTTCGGCCACGGCCACGTCAGCCCGTGGCTGTGTCGCTGCCCGTTGGCCCCAAGCTTGGCGTCGACGCCGAGCAGGACGATCCGCTTGGCGCCGGAATGAATCGCCAGGTTGATGGCACCGGTCGTGCTCGTCCGCGCCAGCGCGACTTCGCCAGGATTGGCCGATAGATGCGTCGGAATGATCTTCTTGATGCGTTTGACGCGCGGATCGCCGATTTCCATCGCCGTGGTGACGATCAGACCGGCAAAGGCGTCGGCGCTGGGCCGCAGCCGCTTCTCCGTCCACCAGCGGCCGTCGGCGAAGAACAACACATCAGCCGCCGGCCAGTGCAGCCACGACGACTTGACGGCGATGACCCGCCGCCCTTTCAGGAGCGACAGGTCGAGTTGCTTGACCGATGGACCGGATGCGAGAACGAAGACGGTCTCGCCTGGCCAGTCCCTCGGGACGCTCCACAGCATCAGATCGTGAACGCGCCCGTCAGGCGAACGGTGCCGATCGAGGACGGGTTGGCTGCTGCCGCAACCGCCACACCGATCAGCTTGTTCGAACCGGCCGTCGTGGTGCAGTTGGAGGTCGCATCGGCCCAGTAGATTTTGTCGCCGAGTGCCCACGCCTGGGCCGAGACTTTCGGCAGGATCCAGACGCCCTCGGTTGCAATCACGACATCCTCGCCTTCGGCCGCATCGGTAATGCAAACGCCGAACAGCGAGCCAACGCGGAAGCCGTCGCCTGCCGAAAGGTCGACGGAATCCGTGGTGTCGGTGTTGGTGACGGTAATATGATTACCGGGCTGCACATAGTTGGTAGCCATCTTGGGCTCCTTTCGTGAAAATCAGGTGGGGGGAAAGGAGCGGCTTGGGCCGCTCCGATTGATCAGGAGCCGGTCGAGTAGAACAGGCCGCGATAGTCGAGCGCCTTCACGCCAGCATCAATGCGGACCTTGAATTCCACACCGTCGACGTTCCAGCCGTCCCGCTGTTCGAGCACTGGATTCGAATTGCCGTTGAGATAGGCAACCTCGATGGTGTCGTGCTGGTTCGGGTTCGCCGCCAGATACCACTTGACCGCAGAATGCGTGGACAGGCGGGCTTCCGGAACGACCGTGACAAGGCCGCGAACCGTGTTAGGGTTGCGCTGCGTGCCGGTCGGATCGAATTCCGCCGCCATCAGCGCCTTGGCCTTGCCCTCGATCTCCACCGGAACTAAGGCATACGCCGGACGGATGTTGAGGCCGCCGGTTGCGTGGCTGTCAGGGTCCTGCTGGAGAGCCATGGCGGTGCGACCAGCGTCGACGGCCGTCATGGTGAAGGCGCCAGTTCCCGAATTGCCATGATCGGCATGGAACAGCGTGATGCCGTCAGCCATCGCAGCGTTGTCGGTAACCACGGCATAGACGAGGTTGCCGATCGTGCGCCGCGCCGCCCGACCCATGCGGGACGGGATCTTGGTGAAGGCGTTCAGGTCATCGTTGATGATGGCCTGGCGGGTGATCGAAAACATCTTGCCGTAGGTGGCAAGCTGGATCGTCTCGGCACGGTCGCCGATCGTCCCGTAGGTGTATTCAGCACCTTCCGGCACAACCGACAGCGACGGGAAGAGGTTCAGGTCGATGCGCTTGGTCGACTTGAAGTCCGACAGCGTGCCGCGCGCGGTCCACTGTTCAAACGTCTCTTCGGCTTCCATGTAGCCCTTGAGCATCGACTTGTTGGCGATGTTGGCAAGGATTTCCACAAAGTCGGAAGTCGAGTGTTGCATGGTGAAGGCGGCACCCACCATTGCCATGGGGTCAGCAAAGGACATCTTGACGTTGGCGCGGGACAGGCTCTCGCGGGCGATTTCGCGGAGCGTCATCGAGGAGAACTCGTTGACTTCGCCGCCGGCATGGCCAGCCTTGAGCATCAGCGACTTGGAGACGCCTTCCCTGAAGCGGTCGCGCGCATCCGCCGTGATGGTTGCAACTGGGCGGATTTCCGGCTGGGTGTCGTGGGCCGCAAGCGCATTGATGATCGCGTCCTTGGCCTTGTCGAGGTCGCCGGCAGCGGCTTTCATGACAGTCGCGGTTTCCGACATGGTGAGCTTCGCCGTCTCGCAACGGGCAAAGATTTCGTCGGCATGGTTGACGACGGCGGCGGTCGGTTCCGTGGCCGTCACGGTTTCAGTATTAGCCATAACAGGCTCCTTTCGTGAAGTGGCGGTGGCCACGGTGGGAAGAACAGGCCGAGCGCGTTGCGCGGACTGCAGGAACTCCGGTGCCTTGGTGTAGAGCGCGTAATCGAATGGTGCGGTCGCCACCGCCTTCGTTTCTTCGCGATCGCTTGCGAAGCCGAACTCGACAGCCTCTTCGGCATCGAGCCACGTTTCTGTCAGCATCATGGCGCGCATTTCCGCAGCGTCGATGCCGGTTTTGTGGGAATAGATACCGGCGATGATGCTGCCGAGCTTGTCCAGGGTATCCGCTGTTTCGCGGTGATCCTCGGCGTTGCCGATCGTCACGCCAGACGGGTCATGAATCATGATAAGCGCGCCGTCTCGCATCACGATCTTGTCGCCGGCCATGGCGATGACAGACGCAGCAGAAGCTGCCAGACCATCGACATAGACAGTCACATCACCATGTGCCTTCAGTGCATTGAAGATCGCGACGCCTTCAAAGACGAAGCCCCCGCCCGAATTGAGCCGGACGGAAACAGGGCCTTTCCCATGTTCGGCAAGTGCTTCGACCACATCGCGGCCAGTAAAGCCGGAGCCGTCGCCCCACATGTCGCCGACATCGCCGTAAAGCACGACTTCGCCGCCGACCAGAAGCCGGTGAGTCATGGCAGTTCCTTTCCTGAAAACCTATTGCTGAACGGGCTGTTCAGTTGTGGCCGGGTTGCCGGCGCTTGTGACCTTGCGCGGGTCGCTGTCGAAGATCAGGCCGAGCCCATCCCCCCGCTGATTGTCCGCCGCGATTTCCGCATCGAGATACCCAGGATCAAAGCCGAGTTTTCGCTGTTCATTCGAACGGGACGAAACGCCTGTGCGAATGGCATCCCGCATCGCTGTTACTTCCTCGCGCGGATTGATCATCTCACGCCGCGGCGCCGTCCACATCACATTCGCGTCGGTCCTGCCGACCTGGACCTGTGCCGAATCGAGGAACCATTTCCCGATCGGCTGGAGCATCTGGGGCAGAAGCATGAAATTCCGCCAGGCATCGATATTGCGCTGGAATTCAAGCCAGCCCATGCGGCCGGAGGAAAAGTTCACGTTTGACAGGTCGCCGGTCATCGCCTCATAGGAAATGCCCAGCCCCGACGCGATCTCGCGGTCCTGCGCCTTGATGTATTCCCCATAGTCTCCCACTTGAGGCGGGTTGCCGAAGGTGACATCCTCACCGTCATTAAGCCGCTCGATCATCCCCGGTTCAAGGGACTCGATCTGAAAGGTATCCCCATCCGCCAATGACGCGATGCCGTCGTTACCTTCGCTTGAGCGGATGAATGCCGCGAAACAAGCGGCAATCTTTTGCCGCATCAGATGCGCGTCGGCAAAGTCCGCACGGTCCCGCATGCGAAGAATGACCGGAGCGAACCACGAAATGCCGCGCGCCTGGCCGGGCCGCGACGTGTAGAAGACGTGGCTTATGAACTCGGCCGGAACAGGTCTGCTCGTCTGCAGGGTGTAGGTTGCCATTGAGCCCGGATGTTCCGGAAACAGGTGATAGGCGACGATCTTCCCGAAGACGTTGAACTCGATGCCCTGCACCGCGAAATTGCCGTTGGGCTGCGGGCCGCTGATCGAGGAGTCGATATAGTCAGGCTCCATGACCTGGATCTGAAACGGCAACGGAAGGCTGTCTTCTGTACGACGAGGGCGATACCGGATCAGGGCTTCGCCTGCCTCCACGACGCAGCCCATGGCAAGATTCTGAATGCCGTAGAGATCATGGCGCCCGTAAGCATCGCAGGCCGTCGTGTCGAAATGATCCTTCAGAAGCTGTTCAAGCCGCGCCTTCTGCGCTTCGTTCGCGGAGCTGATCGTCGGGATAATCCCGGACCCGACGACGTTATGTGTGATAACATGTTTTGCCCGAGCCGCGAGGGAAACGTTGCGGACCATGTCCCGCGCCACGTCGCGGACACGACTGGCAGCCCCGAGCAATTCCGTATTGGCGTCGGTCGATACTGCGCGCCAGCCTTGCGCCCTGCGGCCTCGTGTGGCGGCATCGTAGCTCGCCCGCGCCTCCGTTATCGCGGACTTCTTCAGCGCCTTCCTTGGCGAGATATAGCCCGACAAGCGGTCAAGGATGCCCACGATCAGCACCCGTTCCCGTATGCGGCAACCGTGCGGCGTGGGCGTGTCGACGTTCCAGCCACGTCAGCCTCCATGATCGAAAGCTGCTTCTGCATTTCCGCCAGTGATCGGAATGTGGTTGTCGTCTCGCCATGCCGGACAGTCAGAACGCCCGATGCCATGGCCGACTTGAGCGCGTCGATCTGCGTCTGTGTATAGGCCATGGTTACTACCTCAACCATCCGCCGCGGCGCTCAACCCAGCCCGATCGTCTCGGCCTTGGATTGGAAACGCCCGCTGGAGGGGCGGGCGCGGCTTCTATCTGTTCTGTTCGCGGCTTTGGCGGCGGGGGATTCCTAGACTGCGCCGCAAGCAAATGCCCCCATCGGACATTCAGGCTTTGCAGCGCAGCATAGGCATAAACCCGGCAGTCCAGCGCCTCATTGCGCATTCCACCGGGGAGGACATAGACCCGTGTCGGAAAGCCCTTGACGTATTTCGTTTGAACAATCTCAGCGGTAAGCTGCTCGAAATAGTGGGGCTCCCGCTTGGGAAAGTGACAATACCCCGGCCCCGGTACCTTGATCTTCAGCCTGGCGTAGACAGCATCCTTTGCCGCATCGACGCCGATCAGGAAAAGGTTGATCCGGCCCTTGTTGTTCTTCGAAGCGTATCGAGGCCAGACAGGACGCCCCGGCCCGCCCATGCCCTTGATTGCGTAAACCCGCCTGCGAACCCGGTCCTTGACGAAGCGATAGACAGCCTGCGTATGGTGGCCGCCGGAGTCGATGCATGCCGAATGGACAGGAAGCTCAGTCCCATCGGCCCGTTCCGTTAGTTCAAGCAGGTATTCGTCCAGCTCTTTCCACAAATCCGGTGCGGATGGATCGCCGTAAATAATCTTGTGCTCAAGCGACCACGATTCCTCGTCCGGCGCCCAGCCGACTTTCTCAATCTCCAGACGATCATCCTGGACGTCGATGCCGCAAGTGACGACAAGCACTTGATCCGGACAGGCCGGCAAATCTTCCGTTCGCGATAGAAGCGACCGGCCGTCGACCTTCTCGGCTTCCTCTTCCCAGGTCTCGCCGAGCGTGGTGTTGATCCACGTCTTTAGCGTTTCCGGCGACCGCTTGGCCGCAATGAACGCAACCGCCATATCGGCCACACTCGACCACGGCGAATAAATCTCGTTCAGGTGGAACCCGACGACCGCGCTCTTGCGTGTCGCCTTCCACTTCCCCCATCGAATAGCAGCGCGGCGTTCCGCATCAGACCATCCTGCCCCGCATTCCTCGCAATGATACAGCGCATCCTGCGGCTTGCCGTCCGGCCATTTCACACCGGACCAGACGAGCCGTTGTTCATGCTGGCAGTGCGGGCAGGCCACATGGTAATGGCGCTGGTCGGTTTCGTCCCACGCCGCCTCGATGCGGCTGATGCCTTTTATCGTTGGCGTCGAGCACATGACGATCCGGCGATTCCAGAACGTCGAGGTGCGCTTGATCGCCAGCGAGAGCGGGTCGCCTTCTGCCCCTGCACTTGCCGGGTATCTGTCGACCTCGTCGGCCAGCACCACACGAATAGGCCGGGAGGCAAGACCGGCCGCGCTGTTCGCGCCGACCACCGTGACGTGCCCGCCATTGAACCGCTTATGAAGCAGCGTGTTGCCGCTGTCCCTTGAGCGTGGATCGGCTACCTTGTCCTGAAGCGCGGGCGTGTCCCGCAACATCGGAGCCAGCCGATCTTTGCTCCACGTCTCTGCCATATCGAGCGTGGGTTGCATTACCAAAATCGGCGACGGGTCTTGCGAAATGTGAAACCCGACGATGTTGTTCAGGATCTCCGTCTTGCCGACCTGGGCCGAGGTCATCAGCACAACGCGGTCGACGCCATGATCCGAAATCGCGTCCATGATGCCGCGCTGGTATTCGGCGCGGCGGGTCATCCATTGCCCTGGCTCCGCGCTCGATTCCGACGAGAGCCGTCTATACCTGTCTGCCCATTCAGATATCTTCAGTTTCGGAGGCGGTGCCGCCGTCTTCATCGCCGCCGTCGTCGCCTTCTGCAATTGCGGCAGGACTTTCAACGGAGGTTGCGGCAAGCTCGGCAAGGGCCTCATGAATGAACGTCTCTATGATCTCGTGGCACGCTTCCGTTGCAGTCTCGACCGCCACCATCGGCGCGGCCTTGGGGGCCACGCCAAGGGAGCGCTGCCGGAATCGCGACACCATGTCGGCCCATGTCTTTTCGATTTCCTCGACCGGCGCCACTTCGCCGGCCATGCGCTCGGCTTCATATTCGGCGATATCGGCGCGGGCTTTCAGCAACCGGGTCTTGTGGCTGCTGTCGCCTTCCGGCGTGTCCGCTCCTATCGCGCGGGCCTTCAGAAACTTGACGTATCCCTGCACGGCGGGGACTAGATCATATCGCCCGCGTTCGCCCTTCGGGATCGTCCCGTCCTTGGTGAGCTGCTGGACCCGCCGCGGTGTGAGCATCAGCAACTTGGCGATGGTCTCAACTGGGTAGGTCGCTTCACTCATTCGACTTGCTTTTCCCTGCAACCGGAACCATCATCCACGGTCATGAAACGTTACGGCTTCGTCGGCTCCCGCAGCCGGCAAGATCAAAATTCGGTCTTCGCGAAGGTGGCAGAATTGCCGCCTGGCAGTGCTGTTGTTTCCGGCGGGGCTAAAGGCCCAGACAAATGGGCTGAAGAAGCGGCGAGGCACCGCGGCCTGCAAACCATCATTCACCTGCCGGAAGCCGGCCAATCGACTACCAGATGGGCTGCGACCGAAAAATTCTATGCCCGTAATCAGAAGATCGTTGACGACAGCGACGTGCTGATCGCGTTCGTGTCACCCGACCGAAAGGGCGGGACAGAAGATACCATCCGCCGCGCCCGCAAGAAGGGTATCCCTGTTATTCTTGCCTGACGCCAGCCAGCCAGACTGCGCCGAACGCCGGGACGCTATGGCTGCGCAACACCGCCAACGCCTCATGCATGTGAAACCCGCTGGTCGCGACATCATCAACAACTAGCGTTCGGCCTTTCGGCACTGTCTCCACTTCGAGCGGCGGCAGTCTCGAAAACTCCTTCGGGTGTGACGAACCGCTGACGAACCGATCGGTGAATGCCTTGGACAATTCCGCGCCGATCCGTCCGGCAAGCTCGACCGCAATACGAACCGAAAGGCAATTCGGACGGCGCGAATGGCCACATGCCACAGGGACCACCGCATCGAAGAACCCCACTCCGAACATTTCGAAAAGCAGCGGTTCCATGTCGTCGCAGATGCCAGATACGAACGCCGCGGCGAGTTCCAGTTTTGCCGACCTTAGTGCAGATAGGTCATCCTTCTTCGCGTCGACTCGCCACGTTCGGCACCGGAGATATCGGACACCATTTCGCGAAAGCAGGCCGGGGCTCCATACCAGCGAACCGAGCGGAGACGGCTTGCTATCAAAGGAGTCGAGCCGGATGCTGGCCAGGTCTATGTCCATCTGATCCGCGAAACGAAACGTGTTTCAAAGTCTGGCGCTAGCGCGAAAACACGCTGTCGCCCACCCGCATATGTTTGAGCTCCTGGGAGGACCCAAAGGGGGGCCTTCACGCATGGGTCAGAGCCCTGCGCCTGCCCTTGCGATTGCCAGGCCAACAGCGATACCGCACCCAATGGCAGATGCGAACTTCGTGGCCAGCGTGCCGAGCTTGGAGCGGCGCTTGTCGAGAAAGCTCGTCATGGCACCCCGCTATGGTTCTGGATGGAGATGGCAAAGGGGTACAACTCCCCTTCATGCGGGGGGCGATCCCCGCATTGTCCCGGCGAAAACTCTAAGGCCTCGCGCAGACGGACATTTCGCCCTTGTTGGGATAAAATCCCAAATCCTCGTCGCAACTTAGCCTATTCGTCCCAGCATTTCAATAGGCGCCTTGGTCTTCACCTCGCGACCCAGGATATTCAGCATCACGGTGATATCTTTCTCGCCGACGCCGGCCACAGCGCCTTTCAGGCCAATCAGCGCGCCCTCTGTCACCTTGACCGTTTCACCAACCGCGACGTTGTGGCCGTGGACCCGCAGTTCATCGAAGTCGCCGGCATCTTGAGCCCGACGAATGGCCTGCACAGTTGCATCGTCAATCATGATCGGCTCACCGACACCGGCGCCGGCCTGCGAGCGCAAGACCTTCTCGACGGCCGAGCAGTTCAAGACGCGATGCCAGTGCACGGAGCCGAGGACGAACAGGTAGCCGTTGAGCAGCGGGTAGTAGCGCGTGATCCAGCGGTTTTGCCGAGGGTGTCTGTATTCCTTTCGGTATTGCGGCAAATACACCGCCTGCCCGAGCGCAAGAATCTCTTCCCCGGCCCTCAGATCGGAGGAAGGCCTGGTCTTGACTATGAACCACCGCGGCAGATCGACATGCTTGTTCATTGATCAAACCCCGGCGCGTTCACCCGCTCTATGCCCGTCTCGTTTGGCGTTACCCCGGCGACCTCGCAGGCCTTCCGGTAGGCTTCGATAAACTTGGGGCGATTCACCCACACCTTCGCGCACATGTGTTCCGGCCACATCGGATTGCCGAGATCGGAAAGGGCGATGCTGTATGGCGAGCCCATCGGCCTCGACCCGCTCATCTCGTCTAGGTTCAGGCTCGTGACGCGCCACGACGAGTTGCGCCAGATCTCGACCTCACCGTCCACAAGGCCGTGCTCATCAAGTCCATGCTCGTTTCTCACGCGGCCTGCTCCCATTCGCGCCAGCCGTTGCCATCGCCTTCGTTGAGTAAATCAGCCGGGACGCGACAGCCGCGCTGTCCAGGGCCAGGTCCCCACATGGAGGACGACCAAGTTTTGTTGCTTCGGGCGTACGCCAGCCGCTTCGGCCACTGCGCGCCCTCATCGGCTTCGGCGGACGCGATGCCGGCGGCGAAGCCTTCGAACCGCCGCTTGCTGATGAAGCGGCATGCATGGATCGTTTCGAGATCGGGCTTGGTTTTCAGGAACGCCATATAGGCAGGGATGGCAGAGAGGCAGAGCGCGCATTCGTCGTTGTCGAGCTTCTTCCACTCGGCAAAGGCTTCAGCCTTCGACATGTTCGGGGTCTTGGGATAGGCCTTCCAGAATTCTTCAAAGGCTTCGGAATAGGAAACCTTCTTTTTCGATTTGACCGGCTGGTCCGGATTTTTTCCGGACAAATCTTTCTTTTCTGTATCTGTCTCTGTCTCTGGTCTAGCATCCGCTTGCGCGGTGCTAGCAACCGCTAGCACTTTCGAGAGAAAACCACATGAAATCAAGGGTTGAAGATTTGGCAGAGCATCAAGGTAGGCCAGCCGCTTCAGGTACGCCGGATTGTTCGGGACCATACCCCCGTTTCGGGATGCGACCAGCATGCACACAACTGCTAGCAACTTGCTAGCATCATCTAGCGTCACCCAATCCTCGCTTGCAAGCAGCGCGAAATGCAGCTTGATCCAGGGCGGGTTGCGGTCGCGGTAGTGCTGGAAGTTTTCCCAATTCCGCACCTTCAAGAGCGTCGTCTTTGCCGCCATCAGAGCCTCGCCGAGTTGCGAACGGCGGAGCAGGCGATGTCTACGAACAGGTCAATGGTTTTGACCGGCCCGTTGCGCTGCTTGCCAATGATGAATTCCAGCTTGTTTTGAACGTCGGAGAGCCGCGAGACGCGGTTGACTTCAGCTTCGGCGTCCTTGCCCTTTTCCTTTTCGAGGTAGTAGGCCTCGCGAAACAGGAAGATAATGGTGTCGGCGTCCTGCTCGATCGCGCCACTATCGCGGAGATCCGACATCATCGGCCTGCGCTCGTTCATGGCGCGGCTTTCGATGTTGCGGCTGAGCTGCGAAAGCGCGACGACACCCAAGTTGCATTCCCGCGCCAGTTCGCGAAGCCCGCCGGAAATCTCGGCGATCTCGTTGTTGCGGTTGCCCTGGTAGCGAGCAGACGGGCGGATGAGTTGGAGATAGTCGACAAAGAGGACACCAAGCGGACAGCCGACAGCTTCGGCGCTCTCCATCATGCGTTCGGTCTTGACCCGAACGTCAGTCATCGACAGGCCAGGTTGCTCCTCAATCCACAACGGCAGCGTGTCGAGGTCGCGGCATGCGGATTTCAATGTGTCGATCTCGCCCGGCTCCACTCTGCCGGTGATCAAGTTGCTGTAGGCAATCTGGATGCCCCAGTCATAAGCGATATCGGTTAGAGCCCGCATCGCCAGCCGCTTCGCTCCCATTTCAAGAGATATGAAACCGGTCCCGGCGCCGCTCTTCGCGGTCCTGACAGCCACCGAAAATCCGACAGCGGTCTTGCCCATGGACGGGCGAGCGCCAATGACGGTCATTTCGCCGCGCTGGATGCCGCCTGTGGCGCGGTTAACGTCTGTCAGGCCCCATGTAATGCCAGTAAGACCGTTGCCGCGCTGCTGGGCCTCCTCGATCTCGGCAAAGGCGCCGACCGCGGCTTCCGCTAACGTCACCCGCGACTTGCGACGTGGACCGGCGCGCAGCTCGGCAGCGATAGTGTCCAGGTCTGACGATACCGACTGGATGGTCACCTTGGTGTCAGACGTTGCGTCGTGCGCGGTTTCCCGTAGGAGCTTTCCGACCTCGGCCGTCTTCAACCTCGCCCATTGAGCCACGACAGCCTTGCCGCCGCGCTCCAGTCCTGGCGGGCCGGCGACGCTCGCCGATGCCAGATCGGCCATATAGGCAGACGGCGACTGATCGGTCTTTTGAGCGAACAGGATCTTGGCGTCTTCCGGCAGAAGTCGGGAAACGATTGGCATGGTCGTCGAGCCGTACTGTTCATGTGCGGCGCGGATCGCCCGGAAAAGCATGCGGTGGATATCCGGGACGAAATGGTCTTCCCGGAGAAAGCTCATCACTTTGCGGAAGTCGCCACCGAACAGAAGCGTGCCAAGCACGTCTTGTTCGATTTCCGGAACGTATGCAGCGTCGGGGATGGTCTGCGACGCTGCGCTCAAGGCCGATGCCCTGTGCTAGGTGCGGGGCGATAGGTGTTGGCGACATAGGCGTAGAAGAACGTGCCGAACGCCTTGCCGGCGGCGTGAGCGTCGGCCATGTCGCCGGTAGCTTCTGCCTTATTGCGAAGGTCGCGCCATTCGAGAAAAGCACGCTGTTGCTCGGCGTTCATGTCGTTGTCGATCTGGCTCACGTTAAGCCCCTTTCCGATGTGGAAGAAACGCGCTTCGAAAGTCTCGCAGCGGCCCACGCGTCCAGGTCGCCAACGTGGTAGAGCGGAATGCGGCCGGCGTACTGCATCGGAGGGCCGCCCCCAATCGATGCCGCCTTATTAAGAGTCGCAAGGGCAATCGGAATGCCATGGCGCTCCAGCAAGTATGCAGGCACTTCGGAGCGCCGAAGGCGGGGCTTATCCATCAGCGAACCTCCTTTTCTTGCGAGAGGATGGACGACTCCCCTTTCGCCCGCATGGCCGCACGCACCGCGCGGACGATTTCACTGTTTTGCGAACTGGCGTTTTCCTTCGCCTCCGCCTTCAAAAAGGCTTTAACGTCGGGGGGCAGGCGCACAGCAACCTGCGGATCAGTACGAGCCATTAACCACCTATATCGCCTATTGCGATATACCACCTATCGCCTATTGCGATATGTTGCGTCAAGTGCTTTTATCGCCTAGTGCGATACACGTGGGGAAAACGCGAGAAAACCGATGGCGCAACAGTCAAAGAGCCGAAAGCTGGACCAGTACATTGTCCGTTTCCCGGACGGGATGCGAGACCGACTCAAGGAACTGGCTGAGGAGCACAACCGGTCGTTGAACGCCGAGATTATTGACCACATTCACAAGGGTCTTGAGCACGAGCGGCTACTTAGCGTGATTGACAGTCGAGAGAGAGAAATCGCGTTACTTAGCACCCAATCGACCGAACTTATAGAGAGCACGACCCGGCGCGAAGAACGCCTATACACGGACTTGGTAACATTACGCCGGTTGCAGCCAGAAAATGAAGCGCTGAAAGAAACCATAAAGTCTAAAGATGAGATTATCGAAAATCTTCAAGAATCTATATCTCTCATGCGGATGATGAATGAGATGCAGCGCCTTAACGTTTCGTTACTCTTTGCTATACTTGACGAGGCGGAAGCCGGCAGCGATGATCTACTTCAGAAAACGATTGCGCATCGTAAGATTGTTCCAACGCCCGAGCAGGAGAAGGACGCCGAACAGTTGGTTTTGGAAATGAGGCGGGTTGCGAAAATAAAGAGCAAAACTAGCTGACATCCGTCAGAGGTTCATCTGTCGGTAGATTTCCCCAGTGATCTTGTTCGCCGCCGCGACCAACACCGAATCGAGCCGGTGGACATACTTGCTCGTTATGGTCCCGCCAGCATGGCCGAGCATCGCAGCAATCGTGCTTTCGGCAAATCCAAGATCCCCACCGATAGACGCGTAGGAATGGCGCATCGTATGCGGGGTGACGCCCACCAGCTCGGCCCGCTGCATAAAACGCACCCATGCCCCTGCCAGGCCGTTGTAGTGACCCGTCTTGCGCAGGGCAGGGAGGACGTAGGGATTGCCAGGAACGCGGAGCGCGCTTCGCAGCACGTCGAATGCTTCTTTGCCTACAGGGCGCACGGAAGGGCCGCTCTTGCTATCCTTCAGCCGGAAGCAACCGGCAGCCTCGTCAACTTCGTCCCACTTCAGAGTTGATATTTCGCCTAGTCGGCATCCGGTGAGCGCGAGCAGCCACGCGCCGGTTATCGCTTGCGGGGTGTCCAGTTCGGCTTGTTCGCCCGTCAGTGCATTTCCGATGGCGCGGTATTCGGAGGCGGTCAACCTTCGGTTACGCACGTTGTCAGCCGGCAAGGTGACGCCCTGGACCGGATTTGCTGAGATAATCCCTTCGCCTACCGCATAGGTTAGGATGCCGCCGAGGAAGCCTGTCGTGCGCGCCGCCGTGCCAGCGCCGCCGGTGACTAGGACCCGGTTTCCATTCTTGCCCGACCGATCGCGCCTCGCTGTCTTTCCCACCGTGACATCTCGAACAAATTTCACGATGTCGGCGCGGTCGAGATCGATCACCAGCTTAGTGCCGAGCAGCGGCTTGATGTGACGCTCTATCCGGCCCCTATCGATTTCAATTGTCGACGCCTTCTTCGGCCGCCGGCTCCTTCCGAGGATCAGGCCCTTGTCGACTGCTTTTAGATACTGGTCGCAGAGCTGCGAAACGGTCAGCGACTTCCGACGCGTCTTGCGCTCAAGGAGTGGATCGGCCTTTTGCAGCACCACGCCGCCCATGGTCTCGATCGCGAGCTTCCGCGCTTGCTCGGTGGTGATGACGCCGTGTCGACCGATGGTCATCCGCCGTCTTGCGCCGTCACCGGACCTATAGTCAACGAAGTAGGTTCGGCTCCCACTCGGATGGACATAGACGCCGAAGCCCTTCAATTCGGAGCACCATATCGTGTACTGCTTGGAACGGAGCTCTGCCCGGTCTACGACAGCTTTGGTGAGTTTTGGCATCGGCAGACCGTCCTATTGCGTGGCAACTCACAATAGGCTCACCGCCAAATGGAAAACAAGCGCCATGTTTGGGGACCGCCGGTAAACTCGGGAAACAGCAGAAGCCCAAGCGCCGCACGACTTTGCACGATTTGGGAAACCTCCAGCCAATCACCGCAAACATCTTCGGCTTGCCCAAGGAAGGTAGCCATTACGATTTGCCGATCGCGCTCGGCCTGATGGCGGCATTGGGGGCCATTCCGGGCGACATGCTGGCCGGCTATGTCGTGCTTGGCGAGCTGTCGCTCGACGGCACCATCGCCGCGGTGGCCGGCGCGTTGCCGGCGGCGATCGGCGCCAATGCCGAAGGCAAGGGCTTGATCTGTCCTTTCGCCTGCGGGCCGGAAGCGGCGTGGGCCGGCAAGGATTTCGACATTCTGGCGCCGCGCAGCCTGATCGCCATTGCCAATCATTTTCGCGGCACGCAGGTCCTGTCACGGCCGGAGGCCGGCATCCATGCCTCGGCGCGTGACCTGCCGGATCTGGCCGACATCAAGGGCCAGGAGAGCGCCAAGCGGGCACTCGAAGTGGCGGCGGCCGGCGGTCACAATCTGCTGAATTTGTTGACAAAGGACCCTACTGTGTGGAAGAGAAACGCTCGTCCTTTGAATGAGTTCTTCCCACATGCGCAAAGCAGCTTCGAAAACCCCTAAGGCCTACTCGTACGTCCGCTTCTCCACCCCCGAGCAACAGCGGGGCGACAGTCTTCGCCGGCAGACGGAAGCTGCGGCGCGGTGGGCGGCTGCGCGGGGTATGGAACTGGATAATAGCAGCTATCAGGACTTGGGAGTCTCCGCCTATGCGGGTGACAACGCCGAGGTCGGTATGTTGGGAGAGTTCCTCGGGGCGGTGCGGGATGGCACAATTGAGGCCGGCTCCTACCTGCTGATTGAAAGTCTTGATCGGCTCTCGCGCGACAAAGCGCGGAGGGCAGTGCGGCTGCTTGGTGATCTCTGTGATAGCGGCATAGCAGTCGTGACGCTTGCTGATGGGAAGGAATATACTGCCGAAGGTCTGGACAACGACCCTATGGGATTGATGTGGGCGCTAATGGTCGCCATGCGGGCCAATGAAGAAAGCGCCACCAAGTCCCGTCGTGTCAGAGAAGCTTGGGGCAAGAAGAAAGAAGCAGCGGCGGCCCAGCGGCGGCCGATGACTAAGCGCCTCCCAGCTTGGCTCACACTAAGCGCCGACAGGACAACGATCGGTGTTGACGAAGACAAGGCGAATATCGTGCGCCGCATCTTTCGGGACGCCATCGCAGGAGGGGGCCAGCATAGCATTGCCCAGACGCTGACTGCCGAGGGCGTGGACACATTTGGGGATGGCAGGCGCAAAGCACCGGTCTGGCAACGGTCCTACGTCAAGAAGCTCCTAGAGAGCCCTGCGGTCATCGGAACGATGATCCCTCATGACACCCGGAAGGTGCGGGGCAAGCGTGTTCGTGACCCGCTCCCGCCGATCCCAAACTACTACCCGGCTATCGTCTCTGCGGCCGATTTTGCGCGGGTGAACAGCGCGAGGAAAGGCAGCAACACTCCACGTGTCCGAGCCTCCACCGGACAGGTCTCAAATGTCCTTGCAAGCCTCGGCAAGTGTCCCCGTTGCAGGGCGACGATGACTAGAGTCAACAAGGGTCGAAAGGGCGGCACTCCGTACCTCGTCTGTGTCTTGGCCAAGGCTGGCGGAGGGTGCATCTATAAACAAGTGCGGCTCGAAAGCATCGAGGCCGCAGTGCGTGAGGCGAGCGGAACGTTTGCCCGTGACGTACCCGGAAGGGATGACCTCCTGGAGGAGGCGCGACGGGCATTGGAGGCCAAAGAACATGGGATCGGCGATGGCATTGAGCGCCTATTGGAGGAGATAGAGCGAGGCAACGCATCTCCGGCCTTACGAAAGCGGCTGACTGATAATGAGGACCAGTTGACGGCCGTTAAGGACGAGCTTGAAGAGGTTGAGGAAAAAATACGCCAAAGTGGAGGTAAGGCCATCGAGCGCCGTTTGGCGCGTCTAGTCGCCACCCTAGGCAACGATCGGGCCAGCATTACAGAAATCAACGTGGCCTTACGGGAGACCTTTCGGGAATGCGTTGTGAACTATTTTGAGGGCACTCTGGATTTTGTTTGGCAGCACAGCGATACACCTACAGAGATACGTTACGCGATGCCAGAGAGTGTCTGAAACCGTCGCCATCTCGCCGTTCAAGAATAGTGCAGTTGAAACAACATCTCAGAGAAAGAGTCTATAATCTGGTCAGCCATTTCTTCGTTGAAAGCCGGTGGCGCCGGTTGTGAGGCGTCGTGCATCCTCTCGATCCCACCGCCGTATCTCGGAGTGCAATATTCTACCAGCCTCAAATTGTTGTGCCCGGCCATGTACAAGAGCGAGTTAAGCGCGTTGTCGGAAACGCTGGCTGCCAGAATGAGCAGTTTCCCCACAATGATCACCGTGAGTTGACCGTTATAATTGTCTGGTAGGGCGGAGGTGGTAGGCAGCCCAAGTGCCCGATGCCAAAACGAATGGTGGTGCTTTTGTCCTTCATATCTGCCTACCCATACCGCCCACCTTGGGGGGAGGCGAGTTTCCCGGCGAAGGTAGCGACGATCTTCGGCGGTAACGGCAATCGTCGTTTCATCGGCAAACTCAAGTACCGCCGTTGTCATGGCGACCCAAGCAGCAAGGATTTCGCAACTCGCTTCGGCCAGCAGATGCCAGTTTCCTTCTATCAGCGGAACCAGGATTGGTTTTGCTGCCCTTTGCAGATTGCTCATCCAGCCGTTGTTGCAAGAGGCGCAGACGCGCCGAATCTTTTGGGTGGCGGGGGGCCCACGGCGGTCCATCATGCCGGCCTCTACATTCGCCACGTCGACGCTGTCACGTAGCAAGCGCATTTTTTGGAGTTGGTGTCCGAGGTTTGGCCGATCGTCAGGGTATTTTTTGGTCAGCCACCGGGGCCATAGATGTTCCTTCGACAGATTATTTCCGTCGCAGAAAATACAGACACGGCGGAGGCGCTCTTTTTTCATCAGGGATGCCACTGAAATCGCTGAACTAAATCGAACTTGCCGTTAAGCATCGATTCGGTCAATTCAGGCGGTCAATAGGTAGTCCAGATACTACCTAGCAAAGAAGAGAGGTCCTTCCGGCCGCATCGTTTGCACGGCCACGGTTGCCATCACCTCGTGCAGCTTGTCCGTCAGGCCACTCAACTGCCAGGACAGCGCACCGCTTGCGTTCAGGTGCAACTGGGCCGAAAGCACCGTCTGGCGCAAGCTGAGAGCATCCCTAAGGATCGCCTCCGCGTCGCTTGCAAACAGTCTCTCATATCGGCTCTTTCGTCTGCCCATTAGCGGCCGGCTCCCTGACATCTGCGAGCAATTGCCCTACCTCCTGACAAATAGGAAGGCATTCCTCGTCGAGTCAATTCGACCTTGACATTTTTGTTCCGTTTTTGTTCACTGTGGGAGCGAGATCACGGGAGCAACCGGTATGGACCACATTGTCAGCCTCGACGGTCGGCAGGAAGCGGCGCTCCAGGCCGTCGCCGACAAATTCGTCGCCACCCACAAGGGAGATGTCATGAAGGCGCTCAAGGCCATGATCGTTCTTAATGGCCATCTTCAAGAGCAGCTTGGCGCATCGGCAGGCTTGCCCGAACGGCCGCGCCGCGCAGCACGATAGGAGCCGGGCGATGACCACTTATCATCTCGACTTGGAGGCCAAGGCCGCACTGCACTCCGAAGCGGAGAAGCTTATTGCGCGATACGCCAGCCCGCTTGAAACCGTGAAGGCGCTCATGGCTTACAATTGCGAGCTTGAGACGCAAATTCTTGCCTTTGCCCACCGCCATCCCGAACTGGTGACGGTCAGCTTTGAAGACACGCCGCCACGGGTGGAGTGATAGCCGTGCATGACCTAATCGCGTTCCTCGAAACAAACTCCGCGCTCGTGCTGGCGAACCCGGCAGTCTTTGCTACGTTTGCTGTTCTCTTCGGAGGAGGGGGCTTCGTAGTCGGTCGCTACTTGCTGACTGAGCGCATCGCCAATCTGGAAAGCCGAATTGCAAGGCGTGACGAGGAGATTACGGGCCTTAGGGCCAAACAGACAGCACCCAAGCGGGAACAGTCGATGGTGCCTTTGATCGGTACCACCGCGATCAATTCCGGTTCACCGGACCGATTCCCCTCGCCCGGTGCCCAAGATGCGGTACCGAAGCCGATCCAAGACATGATCCTCGGGCACACAATTGGGGCGTAGGGAGACCTATGAAGCGATGAGGCGCGGCTTAGGGTGGCCACCGACGCCATTATTCGCGCATAGCACGGCTAACGCCCCGGACCGCGAAATCTTCCGCCTCTTTCCTTGGGAGCTTCAAACATCGCCACCGCTTGGGATCACACCTCGACCAGAGTTGGGGAGAACCGCCGCGTGTCGGCTGGGGGCCCACTTTCCTTGCACCCAAATTGATGCCTATGCTGTGAGAGGCTGGGAGAATCGATTTGGTAAAGCATAAGCATACTAACCCAATACGACTGAATGATGGGATGACAATCGGCAGCTTAGCTGCTGAAACCGATGACGATTATCTGTTCGATTGCTTTGTACACTACCCACCGGTCGAAATTGCTATGAAGGTCGATTCTCATGGATCGATTTTGACCGGCCGCACTGGTGCCGGGAAGACCGCGATCATTCGATACATAGAATCACGCGCCGAACACTCAGTTCAGATTCGGCCGTCCGATATGGCGATGAGCTACGTATCAAATTCGGATGCCCTTTTGTTCCTGCATGCCATAGGGGCGGACCTCGACCTTTTGTTCCAAGCTCTATGGAAGCACGTAATATGCATTGAATTTATCCGCCTTCGTTGGGCGGTTACAGATTCCGAAAAGTCTCGCTCTATTTTTAGTCGAATTACTGAGAAGTTCAGTCGAGACCAACGAAAAGAAAAAGCGCTCCGCTACCTGAGGGATTGGGAGGGTGAATTTTGGATAACGATGGATGAGAATATCAAAACTATTACCGAGCGGGTTGAGAAAAAGGTGGAGGCCGAGCTAGGGGGGGAGATAAGGAAATGGAAGGCCCGTGGTCAATATGACAAGCAGCTCAGTGTCGATAAGAAGACTGACCTTGTTAGGAGAGTGAGGAGCATCATTAGCGGCGAGCAGCTATCTGAACTGTCCGGGGTTATCGATATCCTTTCCGAATTTGACGCATATGAGCAGGGAAATCAAAGCAAATACTACCTCCTTATAGACAAGCTGGATGAAAATTGGGTGGACACCTCTGTTCGATTTAGGCTCATTCGCGCCCTTATCGAAACGGTTAAAACTTTCAGGCGGATAAGGCACCTGAAGGTCCTAGTCGCTATGCGTAGCGATATCTTGGAGAGGGTAGTCCAAGAGACAAAAGACATCTCCTATCAGCGTGAAAAATCTGAGGAATATTTCGTAAAGATAAAGTGGAACCGAGCGCAGTTGAAATCCCTTGCGGATTCCCGGATATTGAAAATGTACAGAAGGCAGTATACGGCGCAAGATGTACACTTTGAGGACCTTTTTCCATACCAAGTAGGCCGCGCGGATGCGATCGATTACATTATCGATCATACGCTCATGCGGCCGAGAGACGTTATTGCGTTTGTGAACGAGTGTCTTCGCGCAGCTGACGGTACACTGGAAGTTACGGCAACGAATGTCCGGCGAGCGGAAGTGGAGTATTCCCGGCTGCGCCGCGAAGCCCTAGAACACGAGTGGCAAAGCGCCTTCCCTACCTTGAAGCTGCTCCTCGATTTTATCGCCGAAGGTCGAAAAGAGGCTTTCCAGATTGGCGAAATGACGGTCGGTCCTCGGCTTGAGCAGCTGGGTTTGAACATTGCGGCCGAGCCTAGAATTGATTTTGATCCCACCCACGCTGCCGCTACGGCTTATTGCGAAACCCCCAGCGAGAAGGCTTTCTTGTTTGCGAAGGAAGTGGTTTCGATCCTCTACCGTGTCGGCGCTGTAGGGTTGAAGCTCGACCCCGCTGACCGATTTCGGTATTCGCACCTAGACGAACCAATCATTTCCATTGCGTTGATACCCGACGAGGCAAAGGTTCGCGTTCATCCAATGCTTCACGCGGCTTTGAAGATCAACCTCGGCCAATGATTGGTCCTTACGGCGATCGGAGGGGAGAACCAAAGCCTCTCCATCCATATATAAGCGACTGCTTAATAGGAAGTTCCGCGCCCACCAATCCATTTCAATTTGGTGGAAAAACCCGAGGGGTCGAACTCGACAGTTGTGGCCGCACGATACCCCCGGTACCCCCTTCCGCCCCCATGAGCGGCCCTGCGGTCGGCCTATGGCTTACGCCTATGTTCCCCGGTTGCGATGATCGCGGCCGCGCCAAGCGCCAACACCAGTGAGCCTCCGGTGACAGCAGCACCGTCTAGGTGCGGCGACAGACCGAGATAGAATTGAGCCGCGCCGAACACCTCCAGGAACGCGGTGACAGGCTTCCACGCTTGCGTCATTTCCCTGCCCTCCCGAGCGCACAGGAGCGCAATGGGAACCCTTAGGCAAGTCCGGCCCGAACACCTGCACTGTCCACAAAGGTTTACTTTCTGGACACTATCCCATTGACTGTACCCTTAGCGTCCACTAATTGTGTGTCCGGCAACGTTTTAGAGGAAAGGGTACAGCATGGCAGTAGTTGGATATGCGCGGGTTAGCTCGACAGGGCAGGACCACGCCACGCAGATTGAGAAGCTGAAGGCGGCAGGGGCCACCAAGATATTTGAGGAGAAGCAATCGGGCACGGACAAGGACAGGCCGGAGCTTGCCAAGTGTCTTGACTACGTTCGGGACGAGAACGACACCCTGATTATCACCAAGCTTGATCGCTTGGCCCGCTCTGCGGCGCACCTACACGAGATTGTCGAGGGGCTGAACGCCAAGGGCGTGGGCTTTAGGGTGCTGGACGACCCCTCGCTCGATACGACCACGCGCACCGGAAGGCTGGTCTTCGGCATCCTCGCCAGCATTGCAGAGTTCGAGACGGCGCTGCGGCGGGAGCGGCAAATGGAAGGCATCGCCAAGGCCAAGGCTGAGGGCAGGTCCGGGGGGCGGCCGGCGCTGGTAACGCCTGAGGTGAAGGCTGAGATCGCCCGGCTAAGCGCCGATGGAATGAGCATCCGCAAAGTGGCCGCCCATGTCGGCTTCAGCAAGGCCACGGTTCAGAAAGTGCTGGTGGGGTGAGCCCAGGGCAGGGAATTATTGGACCAGTGTCAAGAATATTATTGTATCAGGGGGCTGCCGTTGCCGGGACAATCTAAGAGGATCCCCGGATGTTAAACCGGCTATAGCTTAGGAATATTTGACCCGGCAACGGGATATCCCGGCAACTGGCCATTACACCTTTACGATATTTAGCATTGCGCTCCCGAAATCTATCGGCTCTTTCCCTCCGATGTCTAATGCAACACGAGGAGAAAGACCTTGAAAACGACAACTGACCCGGACGAGGCCCCGGAAACGCCCGGTCCCATCGGCGGCAAGCTCCGGGAGCCCGAGGCGAAAGCCATAGGGCACCTAGCGCGGGCGCTGGGGGGCCTTACGTCCACCATGCGGTCCATTGTCAACAAACGCCCAATACACTCTCACCATGCCCTGGAGCCCCTTCGCTGGACCGCAGACGCCTTGGCTGAATATGACAGGCTGGCAAGGGCAGAGCGCGAGCTAGAGAAGCAACAAAAGCCCGTCCGGGGTATCGACGCCTCCGCCCAAGATGAGGGCGCCGGAGACTTGGCCAGGGAGGCGATATCGAGGGTTAGCGACGTCACTGAAACCCTGTCCTTTGCACTGGAGTGGATTGCGGCCGGCAAGCCGCTAGGGTCCACGGGCTATGTCCGGCAATTGGTCATGGCCGACGCCCTCATGAGGGAGCTTATCAGGCTCATCCCGGAGGCGGAGTTCACGGCGGCCTTGCGGGAGATATGCGGTCGGGAAGCGATGCCCGTCCGGCTCCGATAGGCCCGCATTTGTGACTGGTAGGGCTGTTTCAGGGGGTCCGAGGGTCCGGGTGGTAGAATGTACCGTCCGGACTCGAACGCGTCTCCACGGCCCGGACCAGACAGGAAATCAATTCCCGCCACCCATAGGAATGGCGGCCCCATCACAGAGTTTCTAAACGTGTCTTTGGGTGAGGTCCTGAAGGCGAAGGCCGGGCAATTAGGCCGCACCTCAGGAAAGCGGTCCATGAGCGTTGGCAGGGGTGATTACGACACACCCTAGGAAAGGGGCCTCCGGTTGCATATACCCTGTTCAAGGATGTTGGCAGGGGTGATTACCCCACCATTCAGGAAAGGGACCTCCGGTCGCTATACATGTTTATGAGCGTTGGCAGGGGTGATTACCCCCACCCCCAGGAAAGGGGCCTCCGGTTCCTAATGTGTATGGACGTTGAATCTGCTCGCCTGCCGAGCGTGTTCCGTCCGCTTCTTTTTGGTTTCCCGTAACGTGGGCACCGCTCACTCCCTCTCTTCGCAGAAGAGCCAAGGGCTCCCGAATGTGGGAGCTGTCTTTCCTCTGCCCTTCGACGCAGGACGCTGAAAAGGTCCCTTCATCCAACATACGCTGACTTTGGGAGCCCCTTCGGGTGTCTCCAAGGTGCCCCGAAACGGGCGTATGGCTCACCATTCGTGGCCGGCATCACAGACCGTTCCGCTGTCTGCCCGGCGTCCTGCGTCTCTCTTTTCTTCAATGCCTCCGTCCGGGCCGTAGACGTGCGTGTCTATGTCTCCATCTATTTTTGACCGCCCGTAACACACGCTAGGCCCCCTTCAGGCCACCCGAGCGTCCGACTGCTCTTCAACCCTCTCTCAATTTTTTGGACCCCGTAACAATGACCACCACCAATCCGGGTGGCGGCCCTATCCCAGGGCGCCCCGAAACATATCTAACGGCCCCGAATGACCACCACAGGCGGGGCGTATCCAGTGAAATCGTGCTGGTACCAATCAATGACCGTAAGCGCGGCCGAACTCTTTTCGCTAAGGTAGAGCAAGCCTCCTTTGACAGCCTGCCCGATCGCGTAAGAAACGCCTCTTGGGTCGTCGTCAAAGACGGGACCGCAACAGACGACATGCAAGTCTCCGTCCGGGCGATGGTCGCCGGGAGCCTTGTCACCATTCCCCGGCTCATCATGGATGCGAAGCCCGGAGAGTACGTTCGGAACCTCAACGGCAACCGCCTAGACCTCCGTACGACCAATCTCCGGCTGAAGACTGGAGGGACGGGCAAGAACAGCAAGCGCCACGACCTCGGCCTAGTTCGGCAGGCTCCGGCACAATGAGTATGCTCAACTATTGCGAATGGATGGACGATTATCGCCCAGTCGTCGCCACCATAGGCCCCCATTACCGGGTCATAGTGGACCGCAAGGGGTTCGGGTGGTCCCTACAGCAGCGACGTATGCGGACGGGTCGCTGGTTCAACACCGCTTCGCTCCTCCGCTCCCGTAAGAACCTTTCCGACGTCACTCTGCCTCTCATGCACAGCGGCTATGTCCGGGATCACGGGATCACGCAGCAGACGATAGACGACGCCCTGGCGCATCTGCCCGAGCGGTTCTCACCCGAACCCACCTTCGACCGCCTAGTGGTCCACTCCAGCCCACCACCCAGGACCCCGGCGGGGGCGTCTACCTCCTACAAGACGGACCACGACATCTTCGACCCGAGGCCGTGACGACCACCCTAGCAACAAACATCAAATCCAGAGGAGCAAAGGTATCTCCACCCACATCCACGGCATCCATGCCGCGACCCTAACCGTTGAACTGTTCGGTTCATACGGCGCCCGGCACAATGGCCATGTCATTGACCTAAGCAACCGCAAGAGCCCCAAAGACCCACTCGGGCCACTAGCCCGCCTTCTCATTCGCGAGGGCTTCGACCCGGACACCCGGATACATGTCGTTAGGGGCGGCATGTCGATCTTCAAACGCGACCGCAAGCTGTCAGCCTGGGCGGGAGAGGATTGGATTGACACCCAAACCGGGGTCGCACGGCGTAAGGACTACGCGCCGTTTCCGACTGGTAACGACATTTCAGGGGCTTCGTGCGTCAGTCGGCTAGAGAGCACCGCCCGCACGTAAACGCCTCTCCACCACCCACCTCAAACAACCATTAATCAGCAGAGAAAAGAGACACACTCCCGATGGCAAATTATGCCTCCTTTCAGACCACTTCAGACAACGCAGCCGACACCGTGGCCGAAGCCGCCCAGGCACGTAACACTCCCGCCGCCGCTCCCTCCGTCCAGACCAGCCGCAAGGTGCAGGTTGACACATTCGGCGATGGCCGACAGGCCGCCAAAGACCTAAGCGCCCGGACGGTGACCACGGAGCGCCAAGTCCGCCCCGGCAACGTCATCATCCCCGGCGTAGGCGAGACCACGATTGAGGCCGCACGGCTCGCAGGGTTGCTCCCTCCGGGTTTTGATGGGCCTGCCGGGGGTAAGTCCGCCGCCCCGGCAGGCAACCAGCAGGGCGCACAGCAGCAGGGCCAGAGTGATGCCCCGGAAGGCTCCACGGACGGCGATGCAACGGACCTTGCAGCAGCGGTGATGGAAACGCTGGCGGGTGCCTTGGGCGCCGACGCGGTGGAGAGTGGCATCTGGCAAGCCGCAGAGACCGGCGACGTTGAAGGCAGCATCCCGGCAGGGGTGACCGACGACGCCGTGGACGCGATTGTCGAGGGCTTCACCGCGCAGGCCAACGCGGTTCTCAAGGCCCTGCCTGCCGGGGTCGCTTCCGTCGACATGCTTATGGAGACGCTGAACGATGGGGAACTTAGGGAAGCCCGCATGGCAACCATCAACAACGACAGGGAGAAGCTTGCCCACCTTGGCAGGACCGCCTTGGGTCGTATGGAAACGCTGCCCTATCAGGACCCCGCCGCGTTTGACACTCTCATCGCCGACATGCCCGCAAACGAGCGCAAGGCCCTTAGCTTCAATGAGGAGCGGGGAGAGTGGGTCGTGAAGGTTCCGGGCCGGCAGGCCATGTCATTCGGCGCCGCAGTCCGCGCGGGCATCGTTCGGGTCGGCTAATGCCCGCCACGCTTCACTACCCTCGCGCTTTTCTGACTTGGCAGGCGCGGGCCGTGAGGGCGCGGTCGGCTCACCTTTACCGCGTCTTTCATGACGGGCGCGGTAATTGGACCGTCACCCGTCCGGGCTCTGCCGAGCGCCTCTACTTCCCGGCCGACGACTGTGGCACTCCGCCACAGCCCTTTGGCCCCAACAGGGTCGAACCGGCGGGGCCTGGACCGGTCCCCAAGGTGTGCCCGGTCCAGACCATGACGCCCGCCGAGAAACATGCTGCTGAAGTGCGCAGCAGCTACGTCAACTTAAGCGCCTGACAGGTTATGAAAAGCCCCGGTGCAGCGGGGCTTCATAAGTGAGAGCTAACGGAACGATTGCCGCTATGCGAAATTGAATAAAATATGAGTTGGGTAGGGTCCAATGCGTAAGCTTGCCGGCCGCGTCCGGCTGTCGTTCATCCGCCCTATGGAGCCCGAGCTCGTCGAACAGCCGCCCAGGGGTGGCGAATGGGGCCATGAGGTCAAGTTCGACGGCTACCGAACCCAAATCATCAAGGACGCTGACGGCATCCGCTTCTTCACCAAGAACGGCTTCGACTGGACGGTCAAATACCGGCCGCTTGCCGACGAAGCGAAGTCGATAGAGGCCGAGAGCTTCATCATCGAGGGTGAGACAATCGTCACCGACGAGGCCGGACTTTCGGACTTCCATACGCTGCGCTCGGCCATCACGAGACGCCCTCAAGACCTTTACCTCGTCGCCTTCGACCTTCTGCACCTCAACGGCCATGATCTGCGCGACATGCCGCTGAAGGACAGGCGCGAAATCCTGCAAGCGGTAGTCCCGGCCGGCGGACATATTCAGTTCAGCGAAGCTCTGCCTGGCACCGGCGAAGCCGTCTACCATCTTGCCTGCGAGGCTGGGCTTGAAGGCATCGTCTCAAAGCGCCTCGACAGCCTCTATCGCAGCGGCTCAACGATGAACTGGCGCAAGATCAAGTGTTACGTCGAGAAGGAAATGGACATCATCGGGGTGAAGCGGGAGACCGGAAAGCCGGCAATGGTGCTCATGGCTGACAAGGGCCACTACATGGGCGGTGCCTTCGTCACCTTCAAAGCCGACAAGCGACAGGACCTATGGGACCGCGTGCAAGGCAAGGTCGGCGCACCGCCGCCGAAAGGGCTCGCCAAAGAGAAGGCCGAATGGCTCAAGCCGGGATTGGTGGGGCGGGTCAAGTTCCTGAAGGGCGAGGAGAAGCTTCGCCATGCGTCCCTCAAGGGATTTCGCGAGGAAGAATGAACACCTGACAGCCTCTTGACTGCCAGCAAGGGTTAGATACCCTCTGCCGCGTGCCTTGAGAGAAGCGGCCCTTGGCACCTTTTGGACAAGCCGCGTGATAACCGACGATGGGTGAGCCCTTACGTCGAAGAGAAGCAAGAAGCAGCACCTAGGTCTGCCCGACATCACTCCTTGAACGGCCTGCCGCCCGCTCATGGGCGTCTGCGGCCTCTAAAGCCATGGAGAACGTCATGACAGCAGAACGCTTGAAAGTCCGCGATGTCGGTGAGGGTTATGAGGTGCTTGACTATGACGGCAAGCCCATCGCAATTTGCGCCACCATCGTCCATGCGGCGCGTTATGTGCGAGGTTTTGCAGCGCGTTTCCAGCTCGACTGGAGCCGCGCCGTCGCCGACCCGTCAACGCCCAGTGACTATTGCGCCAGTTTCCTCGGATCGGAGAGCATTGGCAGGATAAGAGCCGAGACCGGCTTTCGATACGCAGGGCATTGGGCCTGGTGGATCAGCACCAATGACGACCGCTGGCGCAGGCCCGGCGGCCAGCGAGGGAGAGAGGCGGGCAAGGACTTGGCTATGGTCAGGCTAGAGCACGAGTTTACATGCTATCTGGCGAACACGCCCGGCGGACCTTCGCCCTACGCTCTAGCCAAGGGTTTGGAATGAGCATCGCGACCCTAGCATCGAACGAAGGCGACATCCCTACACGCAAATGCACGGAAGCAAGTCGGCAACACCCTCGACGATAGGTTCTGGCGTGTCGCAAGCGTTTCTTGCTTTTGCCTCGTCGGACTGTACTAACGTTCCGTCGGCTGGTATTTCGTTCGAAGGGGGATCAATGAAACGCTCGACTATCCTTTTCTCTCTTGCACTCGCCGCCACCGCAGTGGCAACGGCCAGTCTCGCGGATGAACGCTGTCCCGGGAAGACACCGCAAGTCTTCAAGAAGGGGGCCTACGATTTCTCGACAAATTCGTCGGTCGACAAGAACGGGAAGATAATCAAATATTTTGTCTGCGTCGTAAACAATAGCCGGGACGGTTGGCTCCGCGTTAGCTGGTTCATCCCTCTACTGGCGGATCGTTGGGTTCGGCCCGGCGAAGTCGAAAGCCAAGTTCGATACTCTGCAGACCCTGTCGACCGCCCTGTCCTGGGGTGCATCAAATACGGCAATCTCGATGGCAGGGTGGTTTCGCAATTCCTGGGCGATGCCAACGACGAGCAAAAAAGCGGAATGGCCAACGAAGCCAGTTGTCGCCAACAAGCGGGCATCGAGGCGCCACCGACCCGCACGATCGAATTGCCGCCTGAAGGCGTGACCGAGGCTACGCGTCTGTACGTTCCTTCCGATCTCGGCGATCCGACCAATTCGATGCTGGCCCTTGACATAGCTTATGGCGTTAAGCCGGATAAGACCGGGTATACAAGCTACTTCGGATATACCGCAAATCCTGTTATGCCCGGTTCAAAAGCAAACGTGGACGAAATTCGCGTGCGTCCGAAGTTTTCGGTAGGATCGGATGATTTATATGCAGCATTTCGAGAGCAGGTGAGTAAGGACTATGTTTCCCTCGCGAAATCCGGAGGGTTTCAGTTTTCTGTATCAGGTTCAAGGCAATGGGCAGTCCAGCCCGCGTTCTATGAATTTGTAGATAAGGACGACAACGTGTTGAGCAGCTTCACTATCCCGCTGTTCACGCCAGCAGACCGGCATCAATGACGAAATTATTACCTTACATGTACGTCTTTCCATCAGCCCTAGTGAGCGGCCTGGAGAGCTGGCAACAGATATTTCGTAGGAGTTGGTTCGCACCTCCCGGTGCTGACCACGCGCTTTACAACACGGCACTTTTCATAGGTGTTCTTTTGAGCTTCGTGATTGTGGCCGTATGGGTCCATCGGGGCATCCGGTTTATCGGTGTCGTCGCCGGCCTGGCTGCTTGTGTCGTTGCGTTGTCAGGCTGCCTAGTACTACGTCACTATCTGCGAGAGCCGTGGGACCCGGTCATAACCTCCTGGCTTGAATGGAGTTGGAGTCTTTGCGCCATGGCGGCCATGGTGAGTATTTCCGCCACAGTGACGCTGGCGGCAATGCTGATTGGCGCAGGTGTGCGGCAGTCGCAAACACCCGGCTGACAGCCGATGGGTCCTTGGTAAACATCTTGCTGATGGTCGGACCGCCGGGATCGGGAAAATCGATGCTGGCACAGCGGCTGCCGTCGATCCTGCCGCCGCTGGCGCCGAGGGAATTGCTCGAAGTCTCGATGATCGCGTCGGTGGCCGGCGAACTCGGCGAAGGCAAGCTGACCGACCGGCGGCCGTTCCGCGCCCCGCACCATTCGGCCTCGATGGCGGCGATGGTCGGCGGCGGCTTGCGGGTGCGGCCGGGCGAGGCGTCGCTTGCCCATCACGGCGTGCTGTTCCTCGACGAGTTTCCCGAATTCTCGCCGCAGGCGCTCGACGCGCTGCGCCAGCCGCTGGAGACCGGCGACTGCATGATCGCCCGCGCCAACCATCGCGTCACCTATCCGGCGCGCATCCAGCTGGTCGCGGCGATGAACCCGTGCCGCTGCGGCATGGCCGGCGAGCCGGGCTATCGCTGCCTGCGCGGCGACCGTTGCCGCACCGACTACCAGGCGCGCATTTCCGGCCCGCTGCTCGACCGCATCGATCTCCGGATCGAGGTGCCGGCGGTCTCGGCTAGCGATCTGATCCGGCCGGACCGGGCGGAGAAAAGCGCCGCGGTGGCGCTGCGCGTCGCACGCGCCCGGAGAATCCAGCGCGAGCGTTTCGAGCGGCTCGGCGCGACCACTGCCACCACCAACGCGCATTGCTCGCCCTCGGTCATCGAGGAGATCGCGATGCCGGATGCATCAGGCCTGTCGCTGCTCAGGGACGCCAGCGAAAAACTCGGCTTTTCCGCGCGCGCCTACCACCGGGTGCTGAAAGTCGCGCGAACGCTGGCCGATCTCGAGGCCAGCGAGACGGTCGGCCGCATCCATCTGGCCGAGGCGATTTCCTACCGCATGAGCTCGGAGCGAATGGCGCAAGCGGCGTAGAGTGCAATGTTCGGCGCCGGAAAGCTTGCCCGCCGAGCAGCCGGCAAGCCTATACATCCGTTCTGGGCTGCCGGGTCATCCCGAGGAGCTCGCGCAGTTGCTGCCTTCGGGAAGAGCCATCGTCGCCAGGTCGGCCAACCAGACGCCGTCGGCCGCCACCCTGACGATTTGCGTGGCGCATGTCGCAATCGGTTGCGCGGTGCCGCCGCTCGAAGCGGCCTGAAACCAGCTGACCCACAATACCCGCGGATCGGCGTCGGTTGTCAGCGCGGGCGGAAGCGGCCCGCGCCGGCAAGGTATTCGACATTCCGGTGCTATGCAGCCAGACCGCAATCGCCAGTCATTTCCGCGGCAGCTACTTAACCGGGATCATGAGATGTGCGTAGGGAGTGCCCGCCCACATCACATATGGCCTCGACGTGTCCGGCTTGGGGTCCGTCGGATAGCCCTGCATCATGTCCGTTGCATTGACGATCATCACGTGTGGGCCAGTCTCCACCCAATTGTTGCCTTCCTCGGGCTTTGTCGCATAAGGATCGGTGTTGCTGCCGTCGGTGCCGCCGGACAGCATATACATGAAACCGACCTTGCCCTTGGGCGGGTCCTTTTTTTCGATCCACGCCATCGCCCATTCCATCGAGTTGGCATCGCCACACATTGGATCCGGGCCAGGCGTGCCCGGATTGTCCGGCATGCACCAGAAGCCGTTTGTGCCTTCGCGCAATGTACGAATTGCACCCTTCTCATCCATAGCGTGGATCGTGGCGCCGCTTGCTACAGCGGGGGGTGCGGCGGATTCAGCGCTTTTGATCATCGCAGCGTCATCGGCGGCTGCGCCTTGCATGGCAAACAAACTGCCCGCAGCCAAAAGGGCAGCGACCGTCAGAAGCCGTTTCATGGCCATTCTCCGGTTTTTGAGTTGATCTTGTGCATGATGTCGGACGCACGGCCTTCCAGAGCCGTTGTCGGTGATTAAATCCTAGCAGATCGCATGCACCGGGACAACGGCGCCTTAGCGTCTACTAATATATGCCTACAACGTGCATTCGGCCTGAGCACGGATAGGCGCACAATTTCTGCCCCACCTGGAAACATCCGAAATGAGGTTAACCGTCAGTGGCGCATCTCAAACATGCGGCATCGGACGATTTTCTATTTCGCGCCTCGTATTGTGAGACTGCGCCTTTGCAACGGCGGCCTGCTATCCAGCCCTTTCCTTCGCCTTCAGCTCCAGCCGCCGTGCATGCAGCACCGGCTCGGTGTAGCCGTTAGGCTGGACACGGCCCTTGAAGACAAGGTCGCAGGCGGCGAGGAAGGCGATGGAACTGTCGAAGTCGGGCGCCATCGGCCGGTAGAGCGGATCGCCTGCGTTCTGGCGGTCGACGACGCCAGCCATGCGCTTCATCGTCTCCATCACTTGGTCTGAGGTGCACACGCCATGGTGCAGCCAGTTGGCGATATGCTGCGAGGAGATACGCAGCGTGGCGCGGTCCTCCATCAGGCCAACGTCATTGATGTCAGGCACTTTCGAGCAGCCGACGCCTTGGTCGATCCAACGAACGACATAGCCCAGAATGCCTTGCGCGTTGTTGTCGAGCTCCTTCTGGATCTCTTCTTGAGACCAGTTCGGCCGCGCCGCGACCGGCACCGACAGGATGTCATCGAGCTTTGCCTTCGGCCGGCTCTTCAGCGCCACTTGGACGGCGTGGAGATCGACCTTGTGATAATGGGTGGCGTGCAGCGTCGCAGCCGTCGGCGACGGCACCCAGGCGGTGCTGGCGCCGGCCTTGGGGTGGGCGATCTTTTCCGCCAGCATCGCCGCCATAAGATCGGGCATCGCCCACATGCCTTTGCCGATCTGGGCGTGGCCGGCCAGCCCACATTCCAGCCCGGTATCGACGTTCCAGGCTTCATAGGCGGCAATCCAGGCGGCCTGCTTCATGTCGCCCTTGCGGATCATCGGGCCGGCTTCCATCGAGGTGTGGATCTCGTCGCCGGTGCGGTCGAGGAAGCCGGTGTTGATGAAGACGACGCGCTCCTTCGCGGCGCGGATCGCCTCCTTGAGGTTGACGGTGGTGCGCCGCTCCTCGTCCATGATGCCCATCTTGATGGTGTTTTCCGCCATGCCGAGCAGCGCCTCGACGCGGCGAAAAATCTCGACGGCGAAGGCGACTTCCTCCGGCCCGTGCATCTTGGGCTTTACGACGTACATCGAGCCGGCGCGCGAGTTTTGCCGGCGGCCGTTCGGCCCGACATCGTGCAGCGCGATCAGCGCCGTCATCGCTGCATCCATGATGCCTTCCGGCACCTCGTTGCCGTCGCGGTCTGTTATCGCCGGATTGGTCATGAGGTGGCCGACATTCCTGACCAGCATCAGCGAGCGGCCGGGCAGCGTCAGCGTACCGCCGCCGCGCGAAGTGTAGCTGCGATCCGGATTGAGCTTTCGGGTAAACGTCTTGCCGCCCTTGGTGATCTCTTCCGCCAGGTCGCCCTTCATCAGGCCGAGCCAGTTGCGGTAGACGATGACCTTGTCCTCGGCATCGACCGCTGCGACCGAATCCTCGCAGTCCTGAATGGTGGTCAGCGCCGATTCCAGGATGACATCGGAGATGCCGGCTGCATCGGTCCGGCCGATCTGATTGGCGCGGTCGACAAGGATTTCGATATGCAGGCCGTTCTTGACCAGCAGAACGGCCTCGGGATCGGTGGCATCGCCGCGATAACCGACGAACTGTCTTGGATCGGCGAGCGTGGTGACACCGGCGCCCTCGCCCAGCCGCAGCATACCATTGGCGAACGAAAGCCCATTCACCCCAGCCCATTTGCCTGTCGTGAGCGGCACCGCCTCATCGAGGAAATTCTTGGCCCAGGCGATCACCTTGGCGCCACGCACCGGGTTGAATTTCCCGCCCTTCTCGGCGCCGTCCGTCTCGGGAATGGCGTCGGTGCCGTAGAGCGCGTCATAGAGCGAGCCCCAGCGCGCATTGGCGGCGTTCAGCGCATAACGCGCGTTCATCACCGGCACCACCAGCTGCGGCCCGGCGACGACCGATATTTCCGGGTCGACATTTGCGGTCGCGACGGAGAAGGCCGGGCCTTCCGGCACGAGATAGCCGATCTCCCTGAGGAAATCCTTGTAGGCTTCCATGTCGCTGGGCGCGCCATTGTCGCGATACCAGCGGTCGATCTGGTCCTGCAGCGCGTCGCGCTTTTCGAGCAGCGCTCGGTTCTTCGGCGAAAGATCGTGCACGATGGCAGCAAAGCCGGTCCAGAAGGCGTCGGCTGCAATGCCGGTGCCCCGCAGTGCCTCGTTCACGACGAAATCATAGAACTCGCGGGCAATCCGCAATCCGGCGATTTCGACGCAATCGGTCATCGGAGGTTCTCCAGACGAAAGGCTAGGCCTTTGGCATGTCAGGGTGGCACGGTCAATTCAGCTTAGGGTGAAGGGGGTTGTTTTAGGCGTCGAGGGCTCGGACGCTGAGGGCCCATGCAACGCTGGCGGTTGATGAGAGCGTCCTTCTCCCCGTTTACGGGGAGAAGATGGCGGCAGCCAGATGAGGGGCGGGCGCGACGTTCCGAGATCACGGCACATGATCTCGTATACCATCACTCCTATTCGTTAGCGCTGCCCCTCATCCCCCTGCCGGGACCTTCTCCCCGTGAACGGGGAGAAGGGGGCCTACACCGCAATCCTTGGCCTGCCGGACGCCACCGCCACCACATGCGCCTCGATGAACATGCGCTGACCCTCGATGGTGGAGACGCGGAACTCGGTCGCGACCTCGATTTCTGCACTGTCGGTGCCGGCGTCCCTGGCCCGCCCGGCGGCTATCGCCCGCACATCGGTCTCCGCCGCGGCGATCGCCGCCGCCTCGTCGACAAAATCGCGCACGGTTTCGCCTGACGCGACGCGAAACAGCCCCTCCTTGGGCTGGCTGACCCGCGCCTCCGCCGAGACCCTGACCTGACCGACGACGGCGCCGAGCGCGTTGGCGACGTCGGTATCCTCAGGCACTACGCAGCCATTGCCGACCAGCTCGGCCAGGCCGGCATAGTGCAGCGGCGCCGAGGCGCCGAGGCCGATCACCGGGCGGTCGAGCGCGACGCTGAGCCGTGCGATGCCGGGATGCGCGTCGACGGCGCGCTGCACCAGCGCATGCGCCACGGTCGCGGCGCCATCCAGCCCGTCTTCGGCAAAGGCGGTTTCGAGGATGACTTCGGCCGACCAGCGCGTCAGCGTCACCAGCACCCGTTCGGCGATCGCTTCCGGCGTGGCGGCGATGAACTGGCCGCGCCCGTCGCGCTTGCGGGCGAACAGTTCGGCGCCGAGACGGGCCGTTGCCGCATCCCAATTGGCCTGCTTGCCCAGCACATGGGCGGCATCCGACGGCGTGAAGCCCGAAATATGCACCAGGCCGCGCGACACCAGCCGGTTCAAGGTGGCGTTCTGGGCGTTCGAGGTGAGCAGCCTGTCGAGGGCGAGCGGCACGCTGCCGATCGCCTCGTACAGCCTCGCTTCCGGAGCGGTGAGGCCGGCGGCGAGCCGCTCCGGCACGCCGGTGCGCACGGCGAAGCGGCCATCCATGCGGCCGAGGTTCGGCGCCCGCAGTTGGCGCTCCAATTCTAAGGTGACGGCTTCGCCATGCACCATGCCGGCCAGCGCCAGCGGCACCAGGCGGCGCGGCCCGAGCAGGACTTTTGGGCTGAGCACGCCGTCCTCCAGCGCCACTTCGGAATCGCCGCCGAGCCCAAAAGTGCGCATGGCGACCGCCTCGACCATGGTGCGGAAGCCGCCGACGGTGGCGCCTTCCGGATCGAGCCTGGGACGGCCCCCGTCGAGCACCGCGACGTCGGTAGTGGTGCCGCCGATGTCCGAAACGACAGCATTGTCGAGGCCGGTCATGTGGCGGGCGCCGACAAGGCTGGCGGCCGGGCCTGAAAGAATCGTCTCGATCGGCCGCTGGCGGGCAAAAGCGGCAGAGACCAGGGCGCCGTCGCCGCGCACCACCATCAGCGGGGCGGCGATGCCGCGCGCGGCCAAAAACCCTTCGGTCGCCGCGACCAGCCGGTCGATCATCGAGATCAGCCGGGCGTTGAGCAGCGTGGTGAGCGCCCGGCGCGGGCCGCCGAGCTTGGCCGACAGCTCGTGGCTGGCGGTGACCGGCAGGCCGGTTTTTTCGCGGATGAGGTCGCGAGCGGCGAGCTCATGCGCCGGATTGCGGGTGGCGAAATAGGCGCAGACGGCAAAGCCGGACACCGAGGCGCCGAGTTCCGGCAGCGCCGCCTCCAGCCCGGACAGGTCGAGCTTGGCCGCATTGCCGTGGACATCGTGGCCACCGGGGCAGAACACGACGGGATCGGTTCCGAGCGCCGCCTTCAGCCCGTCGCGGGCCAGATCGCCCTCGGAAAAGCCGATCATCACCAGCGCCACGCGGCCGCCTTGGCCCTCGACCAGCGCGTTGGTGGCAAGCGTCGTCGACATCGACACCAGTTTTATCGCTGCAGGGTCGGTGGCGGCTTTCTGCAGCACCGCACCGACCGCGCCGGATATGCCGACGGCGAGGTCGTGCCGCGTGGTCAGCGCCTTGGCCTTGGCCAGGACTTTGCCGCTTGGCCCGCCGGCTTCCGACCACAGCACGGCATCGGTGTAGGTGCCGCCGGTGTCGATACCGAGGAACAGGGGTTTTGATTTGGAGGTCATTGGCGGTCCGGAGATTTTGTTCCCCGCCCTTAGCCGATACCGGCCGGCCGATAAAGCCGCGAGCGCTGGGCCAAGTGCCTAATCTCCCCCTTGAGGGGAAGATGTCGCCGAAGGCGACAGGGCCTCGCATGGAGCGCCAACCTCCATCTGCTGCAACAGGGCGAGCCCGGTCGGACCAACCTCCTCTGGCCTGCCGGCTATCTCCCCCTCGAGGAGGGATATCGGCAGCTTCGCCGCTCGGCGCCCAATTCCCAGTGCTGATCCTACGCCGGCAGCTCACGGCACCAAGTCAATCTCCTCGGTCTCGCCGCCGCTGCAGGTGTAGCAGCAATCGTCGCATTGTTCCTTGTTGCCGGGGCCGACGCCCCAATAGGTGCCCTCGTCGCCGTCGACCCAGGCGCCGTAGCAGATCGATTCGCCATCGTTGCAGGACAGCGGGATCGACTTGATCTCGCCATCGTCGAGATAATAATCCTGATTGTTGCCCGGCCAGATATGGTCGCGGTCCTGGCTGTAGAGCTCGACGCGCATGGCGTTGGGATGGCCGTTCCTGATCTCGAAAGTGACGTCGCCGGCATGGGCGGCGGGCGCAAAAAAGGCGGCAAGAAAAAACGCGACGGCGATGCGCCGCGCGGAAGTGTAGGCCAACATGAATGATCCCCCCGGAATTAAACGGCCTGCCCGGCCGCGAGGGTGAACATGGCATGTTGCGCGGAGGGGTGGAAGGGGGCGGGCGGCAATCTTTGCCTGGCGCGGGCGGCTGAGCGAGTAGGCTCCGTCCTCGAGGGGGAGATGGCCGGCAGGCCAGAGGGGTTGGTCCGACCGGGCTCGGCACATCTGTAACGAAAAGATGAGTCGCGCTTCACGCGAGGCAGCGACGTCTTCCCCTGAAGGGGGAGATAAAGGCGCGTCAACCCTCCACCGCCACATGCGGCGCCAGCCGCCTGATCGCCGCGATCATGTCCTGCCCCTGGACGTCGAGCGAGGAGATTTCCATATGCACGATGTTCTTGCCAAAGGGCAGCATCCGGCTGAGCGCATTGGCCGGTGCGTATTTGATCTCGTCGGGCGGCTCCCCGGTCAGCTCGAAATTGAGCATCGCCGCACCCTTGCCGCCGGAGGCGAGGCGCACGCTCAGCACATTGCCCCAGGGCACCAGCACGTCGCCGGCGCGGCGGTCGCGAAAACCGTTGTCGTCGAGTACGACTTTCACCGAGGTGTCGAAGGCGCCGCGCGCGATGAAGAAGCCAAGCGCCAGGCAGCCGAGCGAAAGCAGCGCGATCACCAGCACGCCATCCACGCCCGAAGCCAGCCCGCGCAGCGCGCCGAAGCCGAACATCGCGCCGATGATCAACGGCCCGATGGCCGGGAAGATTTTTCCCGAAACGCTGTTGCGGATTTCGAGCGGCGCGGCCATCGGAAGAGAGTGCGGCGGAAAGCGGCGAGAGTCGATAGCACCAAGGACCCTAGTCTACCTGTCCCGTTTGCAGGGCTGCAGTCTACTATATTCCTGGGCCAAGAGGTGGAGGAACTTTTTTTTGAATGTCTCGGTCCACCTTGGACACTGCATCCCTGCACCAATAAGCGGCTCAAGTGTTCGCCGTTTGGTCGTTCCGGCAAACCGAAACTTACTCTGCGTAAAACCAAACTGCAGGAGGAAGGCTTCTTGCCGCTAGTCGTGAGGAGGATTGAGAGGCTGCCCAATGGCTTCATTCTGCATGGCGCTGTGTGGGATGCGCCCACTGTCCTACATCTTGGAACGATGATGGCGCTAAGTATGGATACGGGCAGGCCCATCTACGTCCGGCGGGATGGTTCGGGCTGGGCCACAGTAAATTACTTTCCGACGAATGGGTCCGTCCGACTAACATCAAAATGCGAGAGGACACGTTGGGGCCCTTGGATCTTTTTGTGGAGCCTCCGAAACGGGTCGGCTAACCTCCCCATCCCTGCAGCCCGCTGCCTCCGGCAGCTCCCCCGTTTCCGAAGCCTGCCATCGATCCACCGGATTGATGTCTTGGCGCGCTCAGCGCGCCAACCGCCATCTCAATCGCCCATCTTCAGCGCCTGGATAAACGCCTCCTGCGGAATATCCACTTTGCCGAACTGGCGCATCCGCTTCTTGCCCTCTTTCTGCTTGTCGAGCAGCTTGCGTTTGCGCGAGACGTCGCCGCCGTAGCACTTGGCCGTAACGTCCTTGCGCAGCGCCGAGATCGTTTCGCGGGCGATGACCTTGCCGCCGATGGCGGCCTGGATCGGGATCTTGAACAGGTGGTGCGGGATCAGCTCCTTCAGCTTTTCGCACACCTGCCGGCCGCGCTTTTCCGCCGCCGTGCGGTGGACCAGCATCGACAGCGCGTCGACCGGCTCCTCATTGACCAGAATCGACATTTTCACCAAATCGCCCTCGCGGTAGTCGGTGAGGTGATAGTCGAAGGAGGCGTAGCCCTTGGAGATCGATTTCAGCCGGTCGTAAAAATCGAAGACCACTTCGTTGAGCGGCAGATCGTAGGTCAGCATGGCGCGCTTGCCGACATAGGACAGGTCGGCCTGGATGCCGCGCCTGTCCTGGCATAGTTTCAGGATGCCGCCGAGATACTCGTCCGGCGTCAGGATGGTGGCGCGGATCCATGGCTCCTCGATGGCCTGGATCTTGACCACGTCGGGCATGTCGGCCGGGTTGTGCAGTTCCTTGACCGTGCCGTCATTGAGAGCCAAGCGGTAGACGACCGAAGGTGCTGTGGCGATTAGGTCGAGGTTGAACTCGCGCTCCAGCCGCTCCTGGATGATTTCCAGATGTAACAGGCCAAGGAAGCCGCAGCGATAGCCGAAGCCGAGCGCGGCACTGGTTTCCATCTCATAAGAGAAAGAAGCGTCGTTGAGGCGCAGTTTGCCGACCGCGGCGCGCAGATCCTCGAAATCGGCGGCGTCGACCGGGAACAGCCCGCAGAACACCACCGGCTGCGCCGGCTTGAAGCCGGGAAGCGCCTGCGCGGTCTGGCGCTTGTCCTCGGTGATGGTGTCGCCGACCCGGGTGTCAGCGACTTCCTTGATCGAGCCGGTGAAGAAGCCGAACTCGCCGGGGCCGAGCTCGTCAACATTGATGCGGGCAGGGGTGAAGACGCCGGTGCGCTCGACCAGGTACTTGGCGCCGGTGCCCATCATGCGGATGGTCTGGCCCTTCTTCAGCACGCCGTCGATGATGCGGACCAGCACGATGACGCCGAGATAGGCGTCGTACCAGCTGTCGACCAGCATCGCCTTGAGCGGGGCCGTTATGTCGCCCTCGCGCGGTGGCGGCAAATCATTGACGATCGCCTCCAGCACGTCCGGAATGCCAAGCCCGGTCTTGGCCGAGATCAGCACGGCGTTGGAGGCGTCGATACCGATCACCTCCTCGACCTGCTCGCGGATGCGCTCGGGCTCGGCGGCCGGCAGGTCGACCTTGTTCAAAACAACGACGATCTCGTGGTTGTTGTCGATGGCCTGGTAGACATTGGCCAGCGTCTGCGCCTCGACGCCCTGCGAGGCGTCGACGACCAGCAGCGACCCCTCGCAGGCGGCGAGCGAACGCGACACTTCGTAGGCGAAGTCGACATGGCCGGGCGTGTCGATCAAATTGAGGATATAGTCCTCGCCATTGTTGGCGCGGTATTTCAGCCGCACGGTCTGCGCCTTGATGGTGATGCCGCGCTCGCGCTCGATGTCCATCGAGTCCAGCACCTGCTCCTTCATGTCGCGCAGCTCCAGCCCGCCGGTCAGTTGGATCAGCCGGTCGGCAAGTGTGGATTTGCCATGGTCGATATGGGCGACGATGGAGAAATTGCGGATGTTCTTGATCGGCGTGGTCATGATGGGGCGGCTTTAGCAGGGGCAGCTTGCCCGGGCAAGCGGCCGGGCGCCGCGCCCAGAGCAATCACGTCAGGTTTGCGCTGCCGGCGGACATAGCGTCGTTAAACTTTGATCCATCAGATTAGAGCATAGTTTGCGCCCTGCGTGACAGGCAACGACCTGTCACCGTTTGGGGGGCCAAGCAATGCCACATTCTGGAAGCCATTTTCTCCGTTCCGAGAGCGGCTCCTTAGCGCCGATACTCGCCATCATGCTGATCCCCATGATGGCCGCTCTGGGCTTTTCAATCGACTACAACTCAGCCGTTGCGACCAAGGGATCGATGCAGAATGCGCTCGACGCCGCGACCCTGTCGATCACGACGCTGCCAACCAGCACGTCACTGGCGGACCGTCAGGTGAAGCTGCAGGAGTCGTTTACGGCTAATAGCGGGCAAGGCACCGCCAAGCTCGACAGCTTCGTCGTCGCCGCCGACGGCACCGCCAGCATCAATGCTTCGGCCAGCTTTGCCATGCCGACGAACTTCATGCAGATCGCCCACGTCGACACGGTGCAGATCGGCGTCGCGTCGGCGGTGCGCAAGCGGCCGGCGCTGGTGCAGACCACGTTCAAGGTCGACAAGGTGTCGGGCTATTGGAACAAGACGATGACGCTCTACGGCACGAAATTCGGCGAGACGGCGCTCAACCCATTGATGAAGATCAGCTATGTCTACAACAACTTTGGCGATCCGAAAGGCTACGGCACGTCGACAGTGTATACGGTCAATGGAGCGACGAGCACGAAGGTCCAGGAACAAAAATGCACGACCAAACAGGTGACCAACTTCAACAATTTGCCTACCGGCGCGATTACACAGACGAGCGGCAACAAGAAATACCTGACCACCTGCACCAACACCATGTATCCCCCGAACGGCGCCGGCGCGGTGATCGACGTCAGCCTGATGGATGTGCTGTATCTGCAAATGGATGTGCCGTCGGCCCAAATACCCAAGCTCAAGTCGAACGACGCGAACACATCGAACCGGTTGTACATCGACGGCGTTGAAGTCGCGAACGGCAAACTGGTGGACATCTTCACCGCCGTGCCGTGCGGCCAACCCAGCCAGCAGGCCTGGGAAGATGGCGGCAATCCCGTACCGGCTCCGGTGTCCAACGCCGACTTCTTCTACACCGTGACAGGCAAATGCGATTTCAATCAGCGGCCTTCGCAAACAGTGCTTACGCAATAGGCCGACAGCTGCGGCGCGCCCGAACGGAGCGGGTCCGCACAGCATCTCAACGCCGTCCGGCCGCCCCGGGCGGCGTTTTTGTTGCAGGCAACCGCTGCGAAGTTCGACGTTTGGCTTCCCCGTTGTGGGAGGGGCCCGTTGTGGGCCCGTTGTGGGAGGGGAAGGAGTGATCACGAAGCGGTGATGGCTGTAACGAAGGCCCACGCCGCGGCGAAGAGCTGATGTGATCGCCATTCCGGCGCGCCACCAACCTGGGAGACCATCATGACCAACCGCCCGACCTTGCCGGCGCTCGCCTTCGCGCTTTGCTCGACGGCGCTTTTTGCCGGCGGCATTGCGCGCGCCGAAGATGCGATGAAGCCGGCCGGTGCGATGGCGACTGACGCCATGAAGCCGGCGACCGACGCGATGAAGCCCGCGGATCCGATGGCGGCCGAAAAGATGAAGGACTGCATGGACAAGGCTGCCATGGAAACCGACGCGATGAAAAAGGACGCGGCGACCAAGACCTGCAACGAAATGGGGACGGCCAAGTAGGCCGCGTCCGGAACGGGGCGCGGCCGATGCACGCGCCGCACGGCAATGTGAAACCGCGACGGACCTATCTGTCGTATAGTCTTAAACTCATGCAGGGAGATCAGAGATGACCGGCATTGAAAAAACCGCCGCGAAACGATTGACGAACGTCGCCAGGGGCGCCCTTGCGGCGCTGATGCTCGCGGCGGCCGGCGCCGCCTTGTGGCAGACGCCGGCAATCTCGGCCGAGAAGGCGGTGGTGATCCCACCGCCGGCGATGGACGAAAAACCTGCCGCCGACACCGCCAAGGCGATCTTCGCCGGAGGCTGTTTCTGGGGTGTGCAAGGCGTGTTCCAGCACGTCAAGGGCGTGACCAGCGCCGTGTCCGGCTATTCCGGCGGCGACAAGGACACCGCCGTCTACGAGACGGTCGGCACCGGTCGGACCGGGCACGCCGAAGCCGTCGAGATCACCTACGAGCCGTCCAAAGTCACTTACGGCCAGTTGCTGCGGGTGTATTTCTCGGTCGCGCACAACCCGACGCAGCTGAATTACCAGGGTCCGGACCGCGGCCCCCAATACCGTTCGACGATCTTTGCCGAAAACGATGCACAGAAGAAAATCGCCGAGAGCTATATCGCGCAGCTCGACAAGGCCAAGGTGTTTCCAGAGCCGATCGTGACTACGCTGGAGACCGGGAAAACCTTCTATCCGGCCGAGGACTATCACCAGGATTTTTTGACGCTGAATCCGACCTACCCCTATATCGTCTACAACGACCTGCCCAAAATCGAGAATTTGAAGACGCTCTTCCCAGACCTTTACAGGGAAAAACCGGTGCTGGTGCTGGCCGCCAACAAGAGCTGATCTTCTGCCAGCGTGTACTTGGTGCGTCTAAGTGGACGCACGTCGGCGTGAGGTGTGTTGAGATTCAGGTTAGGCCGAGCCGAAAATGGTGGATTCCGAGAACCGGAACGGAGCGTACTTTCGTGTACGTGAGTACCGGAAGCGCAGGGAGCCGCCGTTTGCAGGCCGGCTGAATATCAATATAGCTTATTGCACGCCCAGAAACTGTCGGAGTTCAGGCGTCCTGGGATTGGCGAAGACGTCCTCGGGGGCGCCGATCTCGTGGACGCGGCCCTGATGCATGAACACGACGCGCGAGCAGACGTCGCGGGCGAAGCGCATCTCGTGGGTGACCATCACCAGCGTCATCCCTTCCGCGGCCAATTCCCTGACGACAGCCAGCACTTCGGCAACGAGTTCGGGGTCGAGCGCCGAGGTGATTTCGTCGCATAGCAGCGCGATGGGCTGCATGGCGAGCGCCCGGGCGATGGCCACGCGCTGCTGCTGGCCGCCGGACAATTCGTCCGGCAAGGCGTCGAACTTGTGGGCGAGACCGACTCGGTCGAGCATTTTTCGCGCGACCGATTCGGCGTCCTTTTTCGGCGTCTTCTTCACCACCATCTGCGACAGCATGACGTTGCCGCCTGCGGTGAGATGCGGGAACAGATTGAACTGCTGAAAAATCATGCCGACCTTCAGGCGCAGCGCCTTGAGATGCACCTCGTCGGGCAGGAACTGGGCGCCGGCGACGACGATCGAGCCTTCGTCGATGGTCTCCAGCCCGTTGATGCAGCGCAGCAGCGTCGACTTGCCCGAGCCGCTCTTGCCGATGATGGCGACGACCTCGCCCGACGCGATGTCGATGGAAATCCCCTTCAGCACCTCGTTATCGCCGAAGCGCTTCTTCACCTCAGTGATTGCGATGAGCGACATTGAGCTTCCTTTCCAGGAGCTGGCTCGATTTCGACAGCGGCCAGCACAAAGCGAAGTAGATGAGCGCGACCAGTCCATAGACGGTGAACGGCTGGAATGTGGCGTTGGTGACGATCGAACCGGCCTTCGATAATTCGACGAAGCCGATGATGGATGTGAGCGCGGTGCCCTTCACCACCTGCACCGAGAAGCCGACGGTCGGCGGCACCGCCACTTTTAGCGCCTGCGGCAGGATGATGTAGCGCATCTGCTGGAGATAACCCATGCCGAGGCTGGCGGACGCCTCCCATTGACCCTTGGCGATGCTCTCGACGCAGCCGCGCCAGATTTCGGCGAGGAAGGCGGCGGTCCACAGGATGAGCGCGACACAGGCGGCAAGCCAGGCGGGAACGTCGATGCCGAACAGGCCAAGGCCGAAGAAAGCGAGAAAGAGCTGCATCAGGAGCGGGGTGCCCTGGAACAGCTGGATGTAGCCGCGTGACAGCAGCCGCAGCCACTGCCGGCCGCCGATGCGCAGGAAAAGCAGGGCCGCACCGACAATGCCGCCACCGATGAAGGAAACCAGCGAGAGGACAACGGTCCAGCGGGCGGCCAGAAGCAGGCTGCGCAGGATGTCCCAGAAGCTGAACTCGGTCATGGCGCCTGTCTCATCGCGACGCCTTCCTTGGAAACAGCATCCAGCCCAGGCCGGCCAGCAGCTGGCGCAGCAGGATGGCGAGGGCCAGGTAGATCAGGGTCGAGACGATGTAGGTTTCGAAGGCCCTGAAGTTGCGCGACTGGATAAAGTTGGCTGCAAAGGTCAGGTCCTCGGCGGCAATCTGCGAAACGACGGCCGAACCCAGCATGACGATCACGATCTGCGATGACAGCGCAGGCCAGATGCGCTGCAGCGCCGGGACCAGAACCACATACCAGAAGCTCTGGAACGGCGTCATGGCCAGGCTCGCGCCGGCTTCGAACTGGCCGCGTGGCGTGGCCTGGATGCCGGCGCGGATGATTTCGCAGCTGTAGGCGCCGAGATTGACGATCATGGCGAGATTGGCGGCGGTCAGTTCCGACATCCTGATGCCAAGCGACGGCAGCCCGAAGAAGATGAAGAACAGCTGGATGAGGAAGGGCGTGTTGCGGATCAGCTCGACATAGGTCGCGACGACGGGTTTTAGCCATTTCGGCCCCAGCGCCCGCACCCAGGCGCAGGCAATGCCCAGGGCCACGCCGAACACCGCGCCGATCACGATGAGCTGCACGGTGATCCGGATGCCCTTCAGCAGCACCGGCAGAGAACCGATCAGCCAGCCGAAATCGAACTGATAGGTCATGGCTTGCTATCTGACCTAGAGCGGTTCCGGTTCTCTTGGAACCGGTAACTCGCTCTAACTGCTTGTTTTGCCGCATTTATGCGGACGCCAAATGGTTCCATTTGGCTGCAAAATGCTCTAAGCCACACGCGGCGAGCGGCGATCACAGGTCAGCCGGCAGGTCGACCTTCAGCCATTTTTGCGAAATTGCATTGAGGGCGCCATCGGACCTGGCAGCGGCGATGATGCCGTTGATCTTGGCCATCAACGCCGGCTCTTCCTTGTTCATGCCGATGTAGCAAGGCGAATTCTTGATCAGGAATTTGAGCTCCGGCCGCTTGGGCGGGTTCTTTTCGAGGATGGCGGCGGCGACGACATTCCCGGTCGCGATCACCTCGACCTGGCCCGAAAGGAAAGCGGAAATAGTGCCGTTATTGTCCTCGTAGCGCTTGATCTCGACGCTCGCGGGCACGACCTTGGTCAGTTCGAGATCTTCGATCGCGCCGCGGGTGACGCCGACGGTCTTGCCGGCGAGGTCTTCTGCCTTCGCGACCGCGACATCCGCCGGAGCGAACACGCCATTGTAGAAGGGGGCGTAGGCTTCGGAAAAGTCGATGACCTTCTCGCGATCGGGATTCTTGCCGAGACTGGAAATGACCAGGTCGACCTTGTTTGTCTGAAGATAGGGAATGCGGTTGGCGCTGGTGACCGGGACGATCTCGACCTTGGCGCCGAGCTTTTCGCCAATAAGATTGGCGATATCGATGTCGTAGCCTTGCGGCGTCATGTCGGCACCGACACTGCCGAAGGGCGGGAAATCCTGTGGCACCGCGATGCGGATGGTGCCCCGCGTCCCGATGTCGCTCAAGGCGTCAGCCCGCGCCTGCGGAAGCGGAGCCATGGCGATTCCAGCCACGGCGGCGAAGGCCAGCATGCACACATTGCGACGGTTCATTACTTTTCCTTTGACTGAGCAAAACCAATTGGTCGTCAGGGCAAAGCAACAGGCATGCCAAACCATCGAAATCGGCGCGAATCGGGCTTTCTCAAGAGGATCGGGGAAGGCTTTCTTCACGACCCAATGCCGCTCGACTGGCAGGCCGCCTAAATATTGTGCAGTGCGGCGGTTGCCTCTCAGTCGTAGGTCAAATCCGTCGCCTTGCCGCCGAACACGCGGTAGGCATAAAACGAATAGAAAATGATGACCGGCAGCACGACCACCGTCCCGGCCAGGATTATGGCGAGGCTTTCCGGCGCGGACGCCGCCTGCCAGATGGTCAGCCTGTCGGGCACGACGAAGGGATAGAACGACCAGGCGAGCCCGGCAAAGCCCAGCGTGAAGATGGCGGCCAGTGTCAAGAACGGCGTCAGCGCGTGGCGGTCGTCCGCTTTAGGCAGGTGAAAGGTCTGCCGCCACAGCCAGGCGAACAGCACCGCCGACAGGATCGGCAGCGGCGACAAATAGAGCATGGCGGGCCAGACGAACCATTTGTCGAAGATGCGCGGACTGGCGAGCGGCGTGGCCAGCGAGACGGCGACCATGCCGAGCGCGGTCAGCACCAGCGCCCGGCGCAGCCATAGCACCGCCTTCTTCTGCAATTCGCCTTCCGTCTTGTAGATGACCCAGGCCGCGCCCATCGCCGCATAGGCGGCGGCAAGGCAGAGCGCCACCAGAGCGCCGAAGGCCATGCCGCCGAGGCCGACATCCAGGCCCAGCACATAGATTCCCAGCATGTAGCCCTGCGCCAGCGAGGCGATGACCGAGCCCAGGAAGAAGACGCGGTTCCATCGATGCTTCCGGCCGGCCGGCACCTTGGCACGGAAATCGAAGGCAACGCCGCGCAGGATCAGGCCGACAAGGAGCAGGAAGACCGGAATGTAGAGCGCGGTGAGGATGGTGCCGTGCGCCAGCGGGAAGGCGACCAGCAGCAGGCCGACGGCCAGCACCAGCCAGGTCTCGTTGGCGTCCCAGAACGGGCCTATTGCCGCGATCATCGTGTCCTGCTCGGCGTCTTCAGCGGCCGCGAACAGGATGCCGATGCCGAGATCGAAGCCGTCGAGGATGACGTAGATCAGGATGGCAAGGCCCATCAGGCTGGCGAAGATGAGGGGGAGCAAAGTCGGCCAGTCGAGGGTCATCACCGTTCTCCCTATTTTGCCGCCGGTTGCGACAGCGGCGCGTCGAGAACGCCCGGCAGCGGCGAGGTATCGCCGTCCTTCGCCGCCTTCAGCGCCAGATAGACCAGCACGCCGAGATAGGCGATCAGAAGCAGCGCGTAGAGGATGAGATAGACCGCAAGCGAGAGCGCGACCTGGCTGCCGGCGACCGGGCCGACCGCATCGACGGTCTTGAGCACACCGGTGACCAGCCAGGGCTGGCGGCCGATCTCGGTGGTGTACCAGCCGGCCAGCGTCGCCAGCCAGCCGGACAGCGCCATCGGCACCATAACCAGCGCCAGCGGTTTTGGCAGGCTGTGGCGGCGCTTGAGGAAAAAGGCGGCCGACCAGGAGACGACGAGCATCAGGACGCCGATGCCGACCATGATGCGAAAAGCCCAGAACACCGGGAAGACCGGGGGATGGTTGCCGGCATAGTCGTTCAGCCCCGGCACGACGCCACTGGCGCTGTGCCTGAGGATGAGGCTGGCGCCATCGGGGATGGCGACTTCGAATTTGTTCTCCCTTGCCGCCTCGTCGGGAAGCGCGAAAAGGACCAGCGGCACGTTGGGGCCGGTGTTCCAGTTGGCCTCCATGGCGGCGATCTTCTGCGGCTGATGCTCGAGCGTGTTGAGGCCATGCTGGTCGCCGGCGAAGATCTGAATGGGGATCAGGATCGCCGCGGTGAAGACCCCGGTGCGCAAGGCCTTCCACATCGATTCCGAGCGGTCGCCATAGAGATAGCGCAGCGCCGACAGGCCAGCGATCAGGAACGAAACCGTCAGGCCGGAGGCAAGCAGCATGTGGACGAGCCGGTAGGGCATCGACGGGTTGAACACGATCGCCCACCAGTCGGTAGCGTGGGCTACGCCGTTGCGCATCTCAAAGCCGACCGGCGTCTGCATCCAGGAATTGAGCGCGATGATCCAGAAGGCCGACAGGGTGGTGCCGCCGGCCACCAGCACGGTTGCCAGCGTGTGGATGCGGTTGGAGACGCGGCGGAAGCCGAACAGCATGATGCCGAGGAATGCTGCCTCGAGGAAGAAGGCGGTGAGTATCTCATAGGCGAGCAGCGGGCCGGCTATGTTGCCGACGGTCTCCATGTAACCCGGCCAGTTGGTGCCGAACTGGAAGCTCATGGTGACGCCCGAAACCACGCCCATGGCAAAGGACAGCGCGAACACCTTCACCCAGGTGAAATAGGCGCGCATCCAGGCGGTATCGCCTGTGGCGTTGTAGCGAAGCTTGAAGAACAGCAGCATCCAGCCAAGCGCGATGGTGATAGCCGGAAACAGGATATGGAACGAGATGTTCGCGCCGAACTGGATGCGCGAAAGGATGAGCGGGTCCATGGCGGCTCCGGCTGCTGCTATGTCAGGGAAGATAGGCCGGATGCGCCAAACGGTCAAAGCGGCGTGGCGTCACGCGAGGCGGAACGCCGCAGGGCTGCGGCAGCGGTGAATGCGTTTTTCGCACGCCACTGTCCAGAACTGTCAGGAGTACCATTGACTTCCGGCAGCGCGCACCGACATTCAGCGGACTAAAATCAACAGTTCTCCTTTCAAGCAGCCGTTTTTCAGCCATGCCATCCATTATTTCCATTTCCGGGGTCACCAAGACCTACGCCACCGGTTTCAAGGCGCTGAAGGAGATCAACCTCGATATCGAGCGCGGCGAGATCTTTGCGCTGCTCGGGCCTAATGGCGCCGGCAAGACGACACTGATCTCGATCGTCTGCGGTATCGTCAACCGCTCGTCGGGCACGGTCAGCGTGGACGGCCACGACATCAGCCGGGATTATCGCACCGCGCGCAGCCTGATCGGGCTGGTGCCGCAGGAACTGACCATCGACGCGTTCGAGAGCGTGTGGGCGACGGTCAACTACAGCCGCGGCCTGTTCGGCAAGCCGGCCAACCATGCCTTCGTCGAGAAAGTGCTGCGCGACCTGTCGTTGTGGGACAAGAAGGACGCCAAGGCGATCACGCTATCGGGCGGCATGAAGCGGCGGCTGATGATCGCCAAGGCGTTGTCGCACGAACCGAGAGTGCTGTTCCTCGACGAGCCGACAGCCGGCGTTGACGTCGAGCTGCGTCAGGATATGTGGGCGATGGTGCGCCGGCTGCGCGAGGATGGCGTCACCATCATCCTGACCACGCACTATATCGAGGAGGCCGAGGCGATGGCCGACCGCGTCGGCGTCATCAATAGAGGTGAGATCGTGCTGGTCGAGGGCAAGGCCGAACTGATGCGCACGCTCGGCCGCAAAAGGCTGTTGCTGGAACTGCGCGGTCCGCTCGCCACCCTACCCGAGTCGCTTTCGCGCTACGCGCTGGAGCTTTCGCCGGGCGGTGATCGACTGACGTACACCTATGACAACCAGAGCGAAAGGCCGGGCGTCGCCTCGCTGCTCCGCGACCTTGAGACGGCCGGCATCCAGTTCCGCGATATCGACACGCAAAACAGCTCGCTCGAAGAGATCTTCGTCAATCTGGTGAGGAAGGACGCATGAACCTGCGAGCAGTCTGGGCGATCTACAAGATGGAGATGGCGCGCGCCTTTCGGACCGTGCTGCAGAGCATCGTCTCGCCGGTCATCTCGACATCGCTCTATTTCGTCGTCTTCGGCTCGGCCATCGGCTCGCGCATCACCGAGATCGACGGCATCAGCTACGGCGCCTTCATCGTGCCGGGGCTGATCATGCTGTCGCTGCTGACGCAGTCGATCTCCAACGCCTCCTTCGCCATCTACTTCCCGAAATTCGTCGGCTCGATCTACGAGCTGCTGTCGGCGCCGGTGTCCTATCTGGAGATCATCATTGCCTATGTCGGGGGTGCGGCGACCAAGTCGATCATACTCGGCCTGATCATCCTGGGGACCGCGTCGCTGTTCGTGCCGCTGACTATCGAGCATCCGTTCTGGATGCTCTCCTTCCTGGTGCTGACGTCGGTGACCTTCAGCCTGTTCGGTTTCATCATCGGCATCTGGGCGAGAAGCTTCGAGCAATTGCAGCTGGTGCCGCTGCTGATCATCACGCCGCTGACCTTCCTTGGCGGCAGCTTCTATTCGATCGACATGCTGCCCGGCATCTGGCGCACGGTGACGCTGTTCAACCCCGTCCTCTATCTGGTCAGCGGTTTTCGCTGGAGTTTCTACGGCAAGTCCGACGTCTCGATCGGCATCAGCCTCGGCATGACCGTGGTTTTCCTGCTTATCTGCATAGCGATCGTCGCGTGGATATTCAGGACCGGCTACCGGCTGCGGAACTGATCGGCCTTCGCGAATTTCGACCCCTCCCGTCCCGACTTCGTCGGGCCACCTCTCCCGCTCCGCGGGGGCTAGGAACCGAGACCCTGCAAACAGTGTCCGATTTGCCATGCAGTGCGGTGCCGAAGGTAATTGACTGTGCGGCTGCCTCAAATCGCCTTGACCAGGCGGAGCAATCCCAGCATGGAGGCCAGCCCATGGCCTCGAATCAGTCGCCTTGGCGTGATCGATTACCGATCATATCGCGCAAGCGCCATATAGAATGCAATCGGCGCCGACTGAAGGGAAATCTCCGCCAAATGGCGGCTCATGGCAGCGGCCTCCATCCCGAAGTCATCAGCCGGATCGGGCCGCGCCTCATGGATCGCCCCTCATGGGTCGCGCGCTTTGACTTTCTATGCAATGTTATATATTATGTTATAGATTAAGTAGGGACGAGTTGATTATGGAAGACGTCATACGGTCTCTTGGTTTCCTGTGCCTGGGCAGCAGGTTCAAGCGTATAGGCGAGCAATTGCAGGCGGATACGCAGCGAGTTCTCGATCGCCTGGATGTCCCGGTTCAATCGAGCCAGTATCCACTCCTAGCCGCGCTCGACAGGCTGGGGCCCCTGCCCGTCGGTGAACTGGCCCAGGCTCTTGGGATTGCGCAGCCGGGCGTCACACGAAGCGTGGCTCTTCTGGCCGAGCTGGGATTGGTCGAAGTCAGCCCGTCGAACAATGACCAAAGGCGCAGGATTGTCGCCCTCACGCGGAATGGTCGACGGCTGGTCGATGTTGCGAAGCGCGACGTCTGGCCACGTATCGAGAAGGCCGTCGCGGATTTGTGCGTAGACCTTTCGGGGCCGCTTCTCGATCAACTGGCCGCAATCGAGGACGGCCTCGCTGCGGCTCCCCTCCACCGTCGTGCAGGAAGGGCCGTGGGTTCCGTGCAATGAAACATGTCCTCGACCGCCCGATCTGGAACGCGCTCGCGACACGACATCAGGCCTTCGCGCAAGGTGACAACCTTGCCAAGCGATACCGGCCGTCAATTGTTTCTTTTGCAGCCACCGCCGCCGATGACCCGGAAAGCCTGCAAGCGCTCGGCAGGCTTATTCCACCGTATGAGAGCGCCATCCTGGTTCAGGCGGACGCCATTGCCCTGCCGGCGAGGTTTTCTGTGATTTCCACTGCTGCCCTGGTCCAGATGATTGCCGAGCCGCCATTGCAGATCGTGTCCGACGAGCGCGTGCAACGCATGACGCGCGACGATGCCGCCGAGATGCTCGCCTTGGCGTCGATCACCAAGCCCGGGCCATTCACGCTCGAGGCTTTGAACCTTGGCGATTTCTGGGGTGTGAGAATCGGAGGCAGACTGGTGGCGATGGCCGGCGAACGCATGAAGCAGCCCGGCTACACCGAGCTTAGCGGGGTGTGCTCACATCCGGAGTTTCGCGGCGGCGGCCTAGGCAGGCTGCTGTCCCTGTTCGTGGCAAGCCAGATCATGGCGCGCGGCGAAATACCATACCTTCACGCCTATGCCAGCAACGCAGCGGCCATAGGCTTGTACGAATCCATTGGCTTCAGATTGAGAAGCACGATGAATATGGCCGTGGTTCAACGCGATGGATAATTGCCGAGAGCGTGTTTGGTGGCCGGATCGCGTTTGACGATCTCGACGATGATGTGGGCCCTCTCCCCTTTTCTCAAACACCTTTTAAGGGAGAGAAGGGATTTCGTATCAGCGAAATCCCCCTCTGAGGCCGCAAAGCCCTGGGTCAGACCGCGATCTTGCCGCCGCCCTGTTTGGTGATGGCGACGACCGACGGCCGCACCGGCATATCGGGCTTGAAGTCAGGCCAGCGGGTCGACGGGTCCTCGTAGTAAGAGGGACGGCCAAAAGCCTCCCAGTCTTCGCCGCCATCGGCCGGATGCTGAACCGCGACGAAGGCGGTCTGGTCGTCGGGCGTGAATAGCGGGCCGCACATTTCGGCGCCGATCGGCACGCGGAAGAACAGCTTTGATGTCGCCCGCGCCTCGCCTTCGGTGTCGACCGCCCACAGGCCATCGGTGCGGCCGGTGGCCTTCGGACCCTGGCCGTCGGTGGCGACCCAGAGCCGGCCGGCCGAATCGATGGCGCAATTATCCGGCATGCCGAACCACCCATTGGCGGTCGTTGCGGTCGAGAAGGTGGCGCCGACTTCGGCCACTGAGGGATCGCCGCACTTCAACAGCACTTCCCACTTGCCCTTGGCGGCAGTGAAATCGCCACCGTCCTCGACGATCTCGATAATGTGGCCGAAGGCGTTTTCGGCGCGCGGATTGGCGGCGTCGACCTGGTCCGTTTTGCGCTTCGAATTGTTGGTCAGCATGACGTAGACCTTGCCGGTCGTCGGATTGGGCTGGATGTCCTCGGGGCGGTCCATCTTGGTGGCGCCGAGCAGGTCGGCGGCACGGCGCGTCTCGATGAGCACGTCGGCTTGGCTGGCAAAGCCGTTCTCCGCCGTCAGCGGCCCCTGGCCGAAGACGATGGGCAGCCATTCGATCGACCCGTCCTCGGCGAATTTGGCGACGTAGAGCGTGCCGTCGTCGAGAAGATTCATGTTGGCGGCGCGGTCCTCGGCGTTGAACTTGTCGGCCGTGACGAATTTATAGACATAGTCGAAGCGCTCGTCGTCGCCGAGATAGAAGACGACACGGCCATCCTTGGCGACGATCGATTCAGCACCCTCATGCTTGAAGCGGCCCATGGCAGTGCGCTTCCGTGGCACCGAGGTCGGATCGTTGACGTCGACCTCAACGATCCAGCCGAAGCGATTAGGCTCGTTCGGCTCCTTGCCGATGTCGAAGCGGTCGTAATGCGCACCCCATTCATAGGCGCCTTCGGGAATCCCCAGGCGCTTGTAGTTGGCGGCCTCCTTGTGGCCTTCTGGCAGCTCGCCCGAGAAATAGCCGTGTATGTTTTCCTCGGCCATGACGTAGGTGCCCCAGGGCGTGACGCCGCCGGCACAGTTGTTGACGGTGCCGAAGACCTTTGTGCCGGTCGGATCGGCACTTGTCTTGACGCGGTCGTGGCCGGCGACGGGGCCGGACAGTGCCATCTCGGTATTCGAGGTGATGCGGCGGTTGAGCTTGCCGTCGCGCACCACCTGCCATTTGCCTGATACCTTGCGGATCTCGACGATGGTGCCGCCATGCGCGGCCATCTCGATATCGACCTGTTCCTTGCTCAGCGGCGCTTGCTTGGCCTCGCCCTCGACGATGGTGACGAGGCCCGGGAACATCAGATGCGGATTGGTGTATTCGTGGTTGACCACCAGCAGACCATGCTCGGCCGAGCCGTCGATCGGGATATAGCCGACATAGTCGTTGTTGTAGCCGAACTGTCTTTCCTGGGCCTGCCCCGACTGTTTTGTTGGATCGAATTCCGGCGAATCGGCAAACAGCGGATCGCCCCAGCGCAACAGCACGTCGGCGTCATAGCCGGCGGCGACATGATGCTTGTCGTCCACGCCTGCCTCGACCTCGTCGAAGCTGAAGGCCGAGCCGCCGGCGGCGCGGGCATCGTCGGCGAGGATCAGCGCCAGCGGGCTGACGGTGGCGGCGATGGCGGTTGCCGCGAGCGATCCCTGCAGGAAACCACGGCGCGAGAACCGCGCGGCGATGATCTCGCCCATCGTCTGGTTGTCGGTGGGATTGGCTCCCGGCCCACCGTTTTCCTCGAGCAGGCTGGTGCGGAAATGGGCGTTTGGGGAGCGATGTTCTGTCATGGGCTTGCCCTCTGGCTTTCTTTGGGATGGCTTGAGCGTGCTGCTTGACTGACCGCGTATCGCCGGCAGATCACAGTTTGATGACATTGCCGGCCAATTTCCAGCCCCGATTTCGTGTCCATGATCAGCCTCGCTTGACCGCGACCCGAGCTTCGGAAACAACATCTGCGGCAAGCGTGGAAGGACCGCGTCGAGAGGGAAAAAAGTGAGTTTCTGGGGACTGGGGCAGCTCGGCATTTCGACGGTGATCTTCCTGCTGGCGGCGACGGCGGCCAAGCAATGGGGACTGGCGCCGAGCCTCGGCAAGATCGTTCTGACGCTGGCGCTCTATTCGGCGGGCAATCTGATCATGCTGAGGCTGATCCGTGAATTCGGCATGTCGGTGTCGTTCAGCCTGTCGGCGGTGATCCAGCTGGTATCGGTGAACGTGGTGGCACTGGTGTTCTTCGGCGAGCGCGTCAATGCGTTGCAGGGCACTGGCATCGTGCTCGCCGTCGCAGCGGTGGCGCTGATCACGCTCGGTCCCTATCTGCAAAGGCCGTAACTGCGAGGGCCGATGAAGAATACCGCAAGCAAGCTGTTCAACTGGCTCGAATTCCCGGTGCTGCTGGCCGGACTGGTCCTCGCCGGCGGACTTTGGGGATTCGAGGAACTGATGGAGGTGGCGCGAGACACCACGCCGCACGCCTTCGATACGGAAATCCTGCTCGCCTTCCGTGAAGCGGGCCAGCCCGACAATCCGATCGGACCGCTATGGCTGGAAGGGGCGATGCGCGACATCACCAGCCTCGGCAGCGCCAGCGTGCTCGTGCTGATCACGGCCGCCGTGATCGTCTATCTGCTGCTGATCCACAGGCCGGGACCGGCGTTTCTCGTCCTCGTCGCGGTGGCGGGCGGGCAGGCCCTGTCGAGTACGCTGAAGCTCGGAATCGACCGGCCGCGCCCCGATCTGGTCTCGCATCTCGCCGACGTGGCATCGCTTTCGTTTCCGAGCGGCCACGCGATGCTGTCGGCGGTGACATATTTGACGCTGGGCAGCATGGCGTCGCGCTTCCTGCCTGGGCGAACGACCAAGATCTATGTGCTGGCACTGGCGGTGCTGACGACCCTGCTGGTCGGCATCAGCCGCGTCTATCTCGGCGTTCATTGGCCATCCGACGTGCTGGCCGGGTGGTGCGCCGGCTTCGCCTGGGCGATGCTGTGCTGGCTGGCCGCATGGGCGTTACAGCGATGGCGCGGGCGGCCCGACGGCGCCTGAAACGGCCGTTCAGAACGACGCTGCGCTAATTTTCCTCGAAGTTGCAGCGGCTGGGGCCTGCTGTCCTAGCTGGCGCGCAGGCTCTGCAGGACGCAAAATGGTATGGCGCGCATGTCTGACATGTGCATCGTGATGCTTGAACCATCACAATGATGATATTATACATGGGCTGGAGACTCAGACGGGGGTTTTTAGCCGATGATCACTGCCGCGCAGATGCGCGCCGCAAGGGCGCTGGCCGGCATCGATCAGAAGACGCTCGCCGAGCGCGCCGGGGTTTCGCTTCCAACCATCCAGCGCATGGAAGCGAGCGACGGCGTCGTCAGGGGCGTAGTCGACACGCTGATGAAGGTCATCCAGGCCCTCGATGAGGCCGGCGTGGAACTGATCGGCGAGAACCAGGCCAGCGAGCGCGGCGGCAGGGGCGTGCGCCTCAAGCCGATCGTGCCGAAGAACCCGCCAGGCTGAGTCGATAAAAGTCGCGACGGCGACCGCCGACAGTCCTGCCGACGATCTCGCCGCCTTGGTTTTTATGCATGTCGTTGCCCCACTTTGAGCAACCTGCATCAGGAGCGGAAGGCAGTCCATGGATCGGCGGGCAATTCATCAACCGGCGCGGCCAACATTTTCCGAACTGTTCACGCCGAAACTGGTGACGGTGCTGCGCGAGGGCTACACATCAGAGCATTTCAAGGCCGATGCCATCGCCGGACTGACCGTGGCCATCGTCGCGCTGCCGCTGTCGATGGCGATCGCGATCGCGTCGGGCGTGACGCCGGAGCGCGGGCTCTACACCTCCATCATCGGCGGCTTCCTCGTCTCGGCGCTCGGCGGCAGCCGCTTCCAGATCGGCGGGCCGGCCGGCGCCTTCATCGTGCTGGTGGCGGCAACGGTGGCGCGGGTCGGTGTCGACGGGTTGCTGCTGGCGACGATGATGGCCGGCATCTTCCTGCTCGCCATCGGCTATCTCAGGCTTGGCACCTACATCAAGTTCATTCCCTATCCGGTGACCGTCGGCTTCACCGCCGGCATCGCCATCATTATCTTTTCCGGCCAGATCGTCGAGCTGTTCGGGCTGAAGCTCGCCGGCAAAGAGCCTGGACCGCTGGTGCCGAAGCTGATGGCTATCGGCGAGGCGGCCGGCACGATCAATGTCGCCGCCACCTTCGTCGCCGTACTGACTATCGTCGCCATTGCCCTGATGAAGCGGTGGCGGCCGAAATGGCCCGCCATGCTGATCGCCATAGGTCTGGCTTCGCTCGTCGTAGCGCTGTTTTCCCTGCCCGCCGAAACGATCGGTACACGCTTCGGCGGCATCCCGCGCAGCCTGCAAATGCCGGCCTTTCCGCCAATCAGCTTCGATAGGGCGATCGACGTCCTGCCGGACGCCATAGCCTTTGCGCTGCTCGGCGCGATCGAATCGCTGTTGTCGGCGGTTGTCGCCGATGGCATGACTGGAAGGCGGCACCGCTCCAATTGCGAACTCGTGGCGCAGGGCTTTGCCAACATCGCGTCCGCCCTGTTCGGCGGCATCTGCACCACCGGCACCATCGCCCGTACGGCGACCAATGTGCGGGCCGGCGCGCATGGACCGGTATCGGGCATGATCCACTCGGCCATCCTGCTTGCCCTGATGCTGGTGGCGGCACCGCTGGCCAGCTACATCCCGCTGGCAGCCCTTGCCGGCGTGCTGGCGGTGGTGTGCTGGAACATGTTCGAGAAGCAGGCCTTTGCCACGTTGCTGCGCGCTTCGCGCGGCGACGCGCTGGTACTGATGGCGACCTTCCTGATTGTCATCTTCCGCGACCTCACCGAAGGCATCGTCGTCGGCTTCGCCCTGGGCTCGATCCTGTTCATCGACCGCATGGCCAAGAGCATAGCGGTTGAGCCGGACCAGAGACTGGTGCAGGACGATGTCGCCGACAGAACCGGCTCCGTCAACGCATACGATTCCAGCGAAGCGAGCGACGCCGACACCGTTGTCTACCGGATTTCGGGCGCCTTTTTCTTTGGCGCCGCCTCGACTGTCGCTACCGTGCTGGACCGCATCGCCGACCAGCGCAAGAACTTCATCCTCGACTGCTCGGCCGTGCCGTTCTTCGATTCGACGGCTGCCAACGTCATCGAGGGCGCCGCGCACAAGGCGAGGCGCGCCGGCGTGCGCTTCATCATATCAGGCGCTTCGCCGCAGACACGTCGCATGCTGATCAACCACGGCGTCAAGCGGCCGCTGGTGACATACGCCGCCTCGATCCGGGATGCGCGGGCGCAACTGAAAAAAGCCGCCCCGGGAGAGGTCTAAACCTCCTCCTCATTTGTCAACGATGTCGGGACGGACACCGACGCAAGGACCGCGTCAGCCTGCGGCGCCCGGCGCACTGGCGTCTTCGTGCGGCGCACCGGCCAGATCGTCGCGCACTTTGCGCGCGAGTTTCCTTGTCGAGCGCCTGGGGCTGTCGCCGAACAGATCGGCTGCCGCGGCGAGACAAGTCTTTTTCAGGCTTTTCTCCGAGCGCTTCAACAGCTTGCTCAGGAGCCGCGTTTCTTGAGGAGAGCCGAGCGGCCGGTCGTCGGCTTCGAGAAGCGTACGCAGGACGAACACATCATGCAGTTCGCCCAGTTTTTCGCCGAGTTCGTCGACCGCCTTGCGCCGGGCCTTGATCGGCGTCGGCCACAGCCTCCCGAGCAGCGACAGATGCATGCCGTGAGTCTTTGCCGCCTTACGCAGATCGTGGAAATCGTCGGCCTCACCCCGGGAGCCAGCCTTGTCCAGCGCCTTTCTGGCGCGACGCAGAGTGATGCGGGCGCCTTCGGCAAGCACATCGGCGGCCTGTTCGGGCTGGTCGGGCAAGGCCAGCGCATCGATCCGGCCGATGCCCTCCTCGCAGGCGGCAATCGCTGCACCTATCGCGGCGCCGAGGCCAGCGCCGCCATGCAAATCCTGCTGGCGGGCGACAAGCCTGTCGCGGACCTCATCGAGACCGCCGCCTGCACCGTGTTCGGGAAAGCTTGCCGCCAGCCGGTCGATGGTCTCGACCAGCGCGGTTGCCTCGCGCGGGCCTGCCAGCAGAGCCGACACCTGGCGGTAGCACTGGTTCTCGGTCCGGCAGAATGTTTCGTCTCCGGAACGGACCAAGCGCAGCAAGGCACGAACGTTCTTCAGCCGCTTGCGGCATTTGTGCAGCGCCTGCTCCGGCCTGTCATGCGCCGCGTCCAGATGGACGAGCGCCTTGCCGATCTCCTCAGCGAGGATGCGCCTGACCTCGCCGGTCAACGGCAGGCGCGGATCGATGCGATAGCTCATGCGGCGATCTCCGGAATCCCCTCGAGGGCGAGCGACGCGTTGTAGAACCTGTGCTCGCCGGTGACTTCGCGGCCGAGCCAATCTGGCAGCATTTCATCCTGCACGTCCTGCGGCGTCTCAAGCTCGGCGACCACCAGACCGCTAAGCATCCCGCCGAAGACATCGACTTCATAGAGATGGCCGCGATGCCTAACATGGTGGCGTGTCTTCTCGATGACACGTCCGATGGCGAAGGCCAGCATCTGTTCCGCCTCCGCCAGAGGGATCGGATATTCGAATTCGTCGCGTTCGCGGGCCTTGCTGCCGAATTTGAGCGTCAGCTTTGCCGAGGCGCCATCGCTGATGCGCACGCGGACCGAGCGGTCGGGTGCGGCGGCGAGATAGAACTGGCGAATGCGGATGTCCGCCTCGACCAGATCCCGCCACTGCGCGCCGGAGACCAGGAACTTGCGCTCGATTTCCTTGACCATGGCTTCGCACTAAAGCGCGTGCGGCTGGAGATGGCAAGATGGACGTAGGTGGGATTGACTTTAATCATTCGATTGATTAAATCGTCCGTTATGAGTAAGCCAACAAACGCAAAAATCCTGCGTCGCGAGGCATCTCCCGCCGACATGACGCGCGCGGCACTTGTCCGCGCGGCGCTGAAGCTGTTCGGACGCCAGGGTTTCGACGGCACATCGACGCGGGAGATCGCGGCTGAGGCCAAGGCCAATATCGGCTCGATCGCCTACCATTTCGGCGGCAAGGAAGGGCTTCGCGCGGCAGCGGCCGATTATATCGTCGACACCATCCAGACCATTGCCGGCCAGGCGATCGGCAATCTGCAGGCGCCGAGCGATTCAGAAGCGGGCGACCCCGAAGCGGCGCGGGCACAACTGTTCACCGCATTGGAGCGGATGGTGGCCTTTATCGTGGCAAGGCCGGAGGCCGGTGAGATCGTGCAGTTCGTCCTGCGTGAACTTTCGCATCCGACGGCGGCACTCGACCGCATCTATGACGGCGTGTTCGAGCCGACGCATCGCCGGCTCTGTCTGATTTGGGAGCAGGCGACGGGCGAGCCGGCCGAAAGCGAGGCTACCCGACTCACCGTGTTCACGCTGATCGGCCAGGTCGTCTATTTCCGCATCGGTCGCGAGGCGGTGATGCGCCGCATGGGCTGGCGCGCGATCGGCGACGCCGAGGCCACCAAGATCGCGGCGGCGGTGACGGATAACCTAGGGGCCATATTGGCCGCCCGGAAGGATCGTAGGTCATGAGTTTCCTCTGCTCTCTGCCGCTCGCCGCCCTGCTTTTCAGCGCCTGCGCACCGGCGGCGCCGCTCGCCGTCGGCTATGTCGAGGGCGACTATGTGCTGCTCGCGCCGATCGAGGTGGCGCAGGTGGAGACGATTTCGGTCAAGCGCGGCGACCGCGTCGTGCCGGGCACGCCGGTGGTGACGCTGGAAAGCGCCGACGCAAGAATAGCCGTCGCGCAAGCCGAGGCGGCCCTTGCCCAGGCCCAGGCGCAACTTGCCGACCTGCAGGTCGGCAAACGGCCGGAAGAGATTGAGGTGCTCAAGGCGCAGGTCGACATGGCCAAGGCGCAGGCCGCAGACGCCAAACGCAGATACACCCGCGCCAGCGACCTGTTCAAACGCGGCACCGGCACGCAGGCCGATTTTGACACCGCCTCGGCCACGCTGGAGACAGCCAATGCGCAGGTCGGCCAGGCGGAAGCCAATCTCGCCGTCGGCGGCCTGCCGGCACGGCCCGAAACGATCAAGGCGGCCGAGAATCAGGTCAGCCAGGCGCAATCGACGCTGGAGCAAGCGCGCTGGCGGCTGTCGAAGCGCGTACTGGCGGCGCCGTCGCCCGGCCGCGTCAGCGACGTGATCCGCAATCCGGGCGACACGGCCGGCCCGACCGCGCCGGTCATTTCGATACTGCCGGACGGCGCCGTGAAGCTCAGCGTCTATGTGCCGGAAAGTGCGTTCTCGTCGGTGAAAGTCGGCACGCTGCTCAATGTTCATTGCGACGGCTGCGGGCCGGACGTGAAGGCTCGCGTCAGCTACGTGTCGCCGGATCCGGAATTCACGCCACCGGTGATCTACTCACTCGAGACCCGGCAGAAGCTGGTCTATCTGGTCGAGGCACGGCCGGAGGGCGATGCCAGCGCGCTGCAACCGGGGCAGATCGTCGATGTCGATCTGGGAGATATCGGCAAATGAACGCCATCGATGTCCATGGCTTGGTCAAGCGTTTTGGTGACAAGACCGTCGTAGACCATGTGACGATGACGGTGGCTGAAGGCGAGATCGTCGGCTTCCTCGGCCCGAACGGCTCGGGCAAGACGACGACCATCCGCATCATGTGCGGCCTGCTGACGCCGGACGAGGGCGAAGGCACGGTGCTCGGCTTCGATATTCGCACCGACAGTCTGAGGATCAAGCGCGAAGTCGGCTACATGACGCAGAAATTCTCGTTCTACGAGGATTTGACCATCGCCGAGAACCTTGAATTCGTGGCGCGGCTCTATGGGTTGAAGCCGCTCGACGAGCATGTCGGCAGGACTCTGGAAGATCTTGGCCTCACCTCGCGCAAGGACCAGTTGGCCGGCACGCTGTCCGGTGGCTGGAAGCAGCGGCTGGCACTGGCCGCCTGCATCATGCACAACCCCAGATTGCTGTTGCTCGATGAGCCGACGGCGGGCGTCGACCCGAAGGCGCGGCGTGAATTCTGGGACGAGATCCATCGGCTGGCCAGCGGGGGGCTGACCGTGCTTGTCTCCACGCATTACATGGACGAGGCCGAGCGCTGCCACCGCATCAGTTACATCTCCTACGGCAAGATGCTGGCCACCGGCACGGTCGACGAGGTGGTCAGGAATGCCGGGCTGACGACCTTCGTCGTGCAGGGTCCGCGGCTTGACCAGGTTGCTGCCGCACTCAGCGATCGCCCCGGCGTCGACCAGGTGGCGCCGTTCGGTGCGACGCTGCACGTTGTCGGCTCCGACAAGAACACGCTTCAGGCAGCGCTCGCCGATGTCGAGAAAGAGCACAAGGGCGTCACGGTGACGCCGGGCGAGACCAGCCTGGAGGATGTGTTCATCCAGTTCATGTCCGGCTCGAAGGACAACATGGGATGAGAAACGGGATAAACAGCGTCTTTTCCTTCGCCAGGCTCGGCGCGCTGCTGACCAAGGAGTTCATCCAGATGCGGCGCGACCGCATCACCTTCGCCATGATGCTGGGCGTGCCGCTGATGCAGCTGGTGCTGTTTGGCTATGCCATCAACAACGATCCGAAGAGCCTCCCGGCAGCCTTGGTGGCGACGAGCAGCGATCCTTACACGCGGGCCATGGTTTCGGCGCTGCAGACCACCGGCTATTACAGGTTCGACCGTGTCGCGCAAAGTGCCGCCGAGGCGGAATTCCTGATGGCGCGTGGCGACGTCGCCTTCGTCGTCACCATCCCCGCCGATTTTGCGCGGCGGGTCGAGCGCGGCGACCAGCCGCAGATTCTGATCGAAGCGGACGCGACCGACCCGGCCGTCGCCAGCGGTGCCATCTCGACGCTCGGTACCGTCGCCAACCAGGCGCTGCTCCGAGCACGCGGCATGCAGCAGACAGCCGCCGAGGCTGCCCGGGGCCAACTCGAAGTGGTGGTCCACCGGCGCTACAATCCGGAAGGCATCTCGCAATACAACATCGTGCCCGGCCTGCTTGGCGTCATCCTGCAGATGACGATGGTGATGATGACCTCGATCGCGCTGACACGCGAGACCGAGCGCGGCACGATGGAAAACCTTCTGGCGATGCCGTCCAGCCCGCTCGAGATCATGCTGGGCAAGGTGCTGCCCTATCTGGCGGTCGGCGCCGTGCAAGTTGTGGTGGTGCTGGCGGCGGCGAAGCTTTTGTTTGCCATTCCGTTCACCGGGTCAATATCGCTGCTGCTGACGGCAGTCCTGATCTTTGTGCTGGCGCTGGTGCTGCTCGGCTACACCATTTCGACGATGGCCCGCACGCAGATGCAGGCGCTGCAGCTCACCTTTTTCTTCTTCCTGCCGTCGATCATGCTATCCGGTTTTATGTTCCCCTATCGCGGCATGCCTGGCTGGGCCCAGGTTTTCGGCGAGGTCCTGCCGCTGACGCATTTTCTGCGCATCATCCGCGCGGTGATGCTGAAGGGCGCCGAACTGCCGGCGGTCGCAACCGAGATCGGCTGGCTCGTCGTGTTCGTGGCGCTGTTTGCCGGTGTGGCACTGGTGCGGTTCCGCCGGACGCTGGACTAAGGTCAAAACTCAGTCTGACTGGCTGCCGTCAATGGCCGAGCTGGGTGGACCTTGCCGTTTGAATCGCTCGGCGGCTACCAGCACGGGGCGCATGAGCGGACTTTGCCGGCCCTGTCTAGGTTCGGCTGCGGTGGGCCTTGTCTTCATTCGCCAGATACTGGTGGACGAACGCAATCGCCATGCTGCCCTCTCCGACAGCTGACGCAACCCGCTTGACCGGGCTCAGTCGTACGTCGCCGCAGGCAAAGACGCCGGGCGCGCTGGTCTCGAGCAGATAGGGGTCGCGCTCCTGCGACCAGCCGCCGGCCTTCTTCACATCGTCGCCGGTCAGCACGTAGCCGCGGGCATCGCGCACGACGTCGGCCGGCAGCCACTCGGTCTCTGCGTTGGCGCCAATGAAAACGAACAGCCCGCCGCAATCGTGCCGGCTCACCTCGTTGGTGGACTTGTCGAGAATGTCGATCGCCGTCAGGTGAGTCTCACCGTGCACGGCCTGGACTTCGGACCGAAGCTGGACTTTTACGTTCGATTTCGCCCTGAGCTGCTCGATCAGGTAGTGGGACATGCTGTCTGCAAGCGCCGGGCCGCGCACGAGCAGTGTCACGCTGCGCGCATGGCCCGAAAAATGCAGTGCTGCCTGGCCGGCCGAGTTGCCGGCGCCGATCAGGAAGACGTCCAGTCCATGGGTGGTGCTTGCCTCGCTGCGCGCGGCTCCATAATAGACGCCCTTACCAATAAGCCGGTCGAACCCGTCGATGGCGAGACGACGCCATGTCACGCCTGTCGCAAGAATGAGGCTGCGCGCCCGCACGGCATCGTACCGTCGAGAAACAGCTGGTGAGTCGCCGGGTCGATGCCGGCGACGGAGCGGGTGACCAGGATTTCGGCGCCCAGCCGCCGCGCCTGCTGCAGCGCGCGGCTAGCCAGTTCGTCGCCGGAGATTCCGCTGGGAAAGCCGAGATAGTTCTCGATCCGCGACGATGTCCCCGCCTGTCCGCCGGGCGCCTCGCGCTCGACGACGATCGTGCGCAGCCCCTCGGATGCGCCGTAGACCGCCGCGGCAAGGCCGGCCGGCCCGCCGCCAATGATCGCGACATCGTATTCGGCGCCGCGCGGGCGCGTCTGCAGCCCGAGGCGCATGGCAAGATCGCGTACGGCGGGATTTTCCATGATCTCTCCGTCCGCCAGCCGGGCAACGGGACCATCGAGAGCCGGCCTGCCCAGGGCAGACCAGAAAGCCTCGGCATCGGATGTGTCGGGCAACAGCCAGGAGAATGAGATCTGGTTGCGGGCCAGAAACCGGCGCAGATCACCGCACGCGGTGTCCCAGCGATGGCCGACCAATGTCACGCGCGGCTTCTGCGGCTCGGCAGTGACGCTCTGCAGCCCGCCCATCCGCTCACGGGCAAGCGCGCTGAGCTTTTGCGCCACGTCCTTTGAGACCGCGGCGATGGAGTAATATTGCTGAACCTCGAGGCGCATGACGCGGGACGGCTCAGTGGCGCGATACCCGCCCGGAAAACCGGAGCCCAGGGCAATCGGCACCTCACCGAAGATCGTTCCCGGCAGCCGCCAGCCGAGCGTCCGCTCGACGCCGTCGAAGGTCTTTACGACTTCGATCCTGCCGGCGAGAACCGCAAACAGGGCGGCCTCTCCGCCCTCGTGAACCGCGAACTCTCCGGGGCTGAGATGGAGGTCAGCCGCTGTCCGCGCCAGTCGCTCGAGCTCGCCCGGCGGCAAACCCGAAAACAACGGGATTGCTCCCACTTCACCAACTGTCAGCATGGTCCCTCGCGGGAGCCAGTTAGCGTTGTTTTGGGGTTTGATCAACAGAAAAGGCGGAGTCTCGCCTTTAGTGGGTAGCGTGGAGCAGCACGGTTTGAAAGCGCATTGGGTTGTGCCGATAGGCATGATCATTCGGATCGAGGTTCATGCGGGTTTGCCGGGACCGGCGGCAATTCAGGCGCGTCCAGGCCTTGGAAAGGATTGCGCCAAGCGTCGATTTCTTCAAACTGACGATACCAGCGGCTGACAGAAGGATAATCGTCGAGCGGCAATCTGGCGACATCGTTGAAGGGCAGAAACGTCGCCATTCGAAAGTCGGCATAGGAAACCGAATTTTCGACCAGCCATTCTCGCTCGGAAAGCTCGGCCTCGAGTGTTGCAGCGGCCGTGCGGAAGTCTCTCAGCCCCTCTTCAACCCGGTGCTGATCAATCGGGCCGAGCCCAAACCGCTGTTTGGTCCCGCGTTCAAAATGCACGACTTCGCAAGCTCTCGCGAAGTTCTCCTTACCCCAACTGAGCCATCGGATCATCTCGGGTTCATCGTCGCCGGTGCGCCAGAGATCCGAATGCGCGTCGCGTGAAAGCCGGCAGGCTATGGCATCGGCCTCCCAGAGGCTTTTTCCCGAGCCTACGAGTATGGGCAGTGAAAGATTTGGATTTAGCGGGCGATATCGCTCAGCCTGCCCGGGAGCGAAGGGGGAGGCGAATTCAAACTCGATCTTCGCGTTGAGATAGCGCGCTACCGCGACCGCGAGGCGGGGATTGGGATTGCGGCTGAAGTACAGCTTCATTGCATGTCAGTCCTTGAACGGTTCGACTGGACGCGCAGGAGCGCTATGATGCTTGGCATCGGAGCGAAGCCGGAACCGCTGCCATCCTATGCCGCCGCCATGATCTCAGCATAGGTGCTGAAATCGACATTGCCGCCGGACAGCACCACGGCGACGCATTTGCCTGATAGCTCGATTTCGCCCGATGACAGCGCGGCCAGCCCGACGCTGCCGCCGGGCTCGACCACCAGCTTGAGATGGGCCATGGCGTCGCGCATCGCCTGTGCCGCGGCACTGTCGGAAACGGCAATGCCGCCGGCGAGATTCCTGCGGTTGATCTCGAAGGTAATCGCGCCCGGCTCGGTGGTGAGGAGCGCGTCGCAGATCGAAGTGTGGCCGGGTTCGATCGAAACTCGGGCACCTTTGGCCAGTGAGCGACAGGTGTCGTCGAAATGCTCGGGCTCCACCGCCCAGACGGCCGTGCCCGGCGAGGCATCCTTGACCGCAATGGAGATGCCGCTGCTCAAGCCGCCGCCGCCGCAGGGAATGACGACGGCGTCGAGGCTCACCCCGAGCGCTTTCGCCTGCGCCATCAGTTCGAGGCCGATCGTGCCCTGGCCGGCGATTATGGCGGGATCGTCGAATGGCGGGACCAGGATCATGCCCCTTTCCACGTACGGGCGAACCACCGTCATGCGGTCATCGCGGAAACGATCGAACGGCACCACTTCCGCACCCATTTTCCTGACTTTACCGACCTTCATCGCCGGCGCATCGGTGGGCATGGCGATGACCGCCTTGACGCCGAACATCGCCGCCGACGCGGCGACGCCTTGCGCGTGATTGCCCGACGAAAAGGCGACGACACCACGGCTGCGCTCCTCGTCGCTCAGCGACGACAGTTTGTTATAGGCGCCGCGGAACTTGAAAGAGCCGGTGCGCTGCAGCGTCTCCGGCTTGAACAGGATCCTGGCACCGAAGCGCTTGTTCAGCTCCGGCGATTCGATCAGCGGCGTTTCGACTATCAAGCCGGACAATCGCAATGCTGCGGCGCGGATATCGGCGATGCCGGGAGGGGTGGTCATGGGGAGGTCCTGCAGAATGAGATCGCCATGGTGCACGGAAAACCAGGCCGCGCACCACTGTAAAAATGTGACCGTTACAATTCGCCTTTGGGCAGGAAGGGGGCGTGCTCATCGGCAGCCGGCCACTCTGACAACATCGTGGCGGCGCACATGGTTTTGTGGCGGGGCAAGAAGTGCTTGACGCGCAATGTGGTTGAAGCGCGTCATGAGGCCCGGGTCCAGTGCCTACCCGGCCGCACGCCGAACTCGCCAAGGCCGCTGCCTTCGCCACCCCCAATCGCGCACGCGCAGTCAGCGGCGCCATCATGAACCTCACTTGTGATTCATGATGGATGTTATTGATCTGCGCCTACCAGTAACCGGCTGTTCTGTACGCGAGTTGCAACTACAATGATAAATACACGCCACTCTGTTGCTTGTGACAATATTAACTGACATCCTCCGTCTCAGAAGAGTCTGTCGTCCTCAAAATATTCGACAGGGCGGATGCGATGAGTGACAGTTGGCAGAACGTTGTGCTGCGGAACCAGCATCCGAAATTGCGGATGTTCGCAAATTGTGACGCAGACGTCAGTTCCGCGAAATCTGAAGTGCAGCCGGCGCTGCGCGTGACCACCGAGGAGCTTGCGGCCTCCACTCCACCGCTCGCTACCGCCATCGCACCCGAGGACGCCCCGGTCAGCGGCACCGCCAAGAAGCACGGGGTCGACGTGCAGGCGCAGCGGGCGGCCGTCGAGGTCAGCGTTTTCGTCCGCTCCACCGATTCACTGCCACCGGTGGCTGGCCAGCAGACCTTGCGCGGTATGGCGACCCGCCGGATGACCCTCGATGAAGTGTACGACCTCGCGCGCGACGCCGGCACCATCTTTATCGAACCGGCCGATGCCCTGAAGCTGCCGCGTCCGATCAAGGGCAGCGCCGGCGGCACCGCTCCAGCCCGCCGGGTCCCGGGCGTCACTCCGGCCCAACTCGGCGACGGCAAGGGCATGCTGATCGGCATCATCGATGTCGAAGGCTTCGACTGGGCCCATACCGATTTCCTCGTCGGCGGCAAATCGCGCTTTGTCAGCATCTGGGATCAGGGTGCCAAGGTCGGCCGCAATCGCAAGGGCCTCAAGCGCGGTCGGGTGATCTCCGCCGCCGACATGCAAACCGCACTGACGGATGCCGCCAAGATTCACGTCTCGCCGCACGATCTCGAGCCGCAATCGCAGATGGTGGTGGGCTCGCACGGCACCCATGTCGCCTCCATCGCAGCCGGCAATAGCGGTCTCTGCAGCGCAGCCGAAATCGCCGCGGTGCTGATCGCGCTGCCGGAAGACGAAATCGACCGGCGCACCTCGTTCTACGATTCCACCTGCCTGCTCGACGCCGTCTACTACCTGCTCGATCTCGCCGGTGAGCGCCCCATCTCGATCAACATCAGCCTCGGGACCAACGGCCACGCCCATGACGGTTCAAGCATCCTCGACCGCTGGATCGACGCGTTGCTATCGGAGCCCGGCCGTTCGATCTGCATTGCCGCCGGCAACGCCGGCCAGGAACGACCCGAGGCTCCGGACGATCTCGGCTACATGATGGGCCGCATTCATGCGAGCGGCAAAATCGATGCCCAGGGCCTCGACCACATCCTCGAGTGGCAGGTCGTCGGCGACAAGATCAAGGATGCATCGGAGAACGAGCTCGAGATCTGGTACGAGCCGCAGGATCGCCTCGCCATCAGCATCCGCCCGCCTGATGGCGACTGGATCGGCCCGATCCAGCCCGGTGAGTTCCTCGAGAACCACCAGCTACCCGACCGCACACTGATCAGCGTCTACAACGAGTTGCACCACCCGACCAACGGCGCCAACTACATCGCCATCTACCTGACGCCGTTCTTCGGCAGCAACCTGATCATCGGCATCCCCGCCGGCGTCTGGCAAGTCCGGCTGCATGGCCTCGTCATCCGCGACGGCGCCTTCCACGCTTGGATCGAGCGCGACGACCCGGCCGACTTGGGCGACGGCAGCTACTTCTGGCCGTCGTTCTTCACCGAGGCCTCGCATGTCGACACCTCCTCGGTCAGCGCCCTGGCCTGCGGCCAACGCATCGTCTCCGTCGCCAATCTCGATGAACTGAAGCGCCGCGCTCACATCACCTCGAGCCAGGGTCCGACCCGTGACGGCCGGCTGAAGCCCGACATCACTGCGCCCGGCACCGGCATCGTCGCGGCCAACGGCTTCGGCGGTCCGGATGACCCCTGGATCGAAATGACCGGCACCAGCATGGCGAGCCCCTATGTGGCCGGCGTCATCGGCCTGATGCTGGCGGCCGAGCCGACGCTCACCGCTGCCCAGATCCTCGGCATCATTAAGGCCACCGCCCGGCCCCTCCCCGGCGCCACCTACCAGTGGACGAACGACCTCGGCTTCGGTGTCATCTCTCCTGCCGCCTGCGTCGCCGAAGCCTCCCACGCGCTGGCCCGTACCGAGCTGAAGAAAACCACGCCGCCCGCTACCGCTCCCACCGTCACCGCCGCGGCCCCGCCGGGCCGTCCCGCCAGTCACCGTGCCGCCAAGCCTGCAACCCGCCGCCCGCCGCCCGAGGCCGCATCATGAAAATCACCCTGCTGCCCTCCGACAAGGGCGATTGCCTGCTGATCGAGGCCGGTTCCGTCACCATCCTCGCCGATGGCGGTATGCCCGGCTCCTATGCCTCCGAGGTGCGCGGCTATCTCGGCAAATGGGCCGAGGACACCGGCAAGCAACTAGACCTCGTCTATGTCTCGCACGTCGATCAGGATCACATCGCCGGCGTGCTGCAGCTGCTCGAGGACACAGTGCAATGGCGCGTTTTCGACCACAAGCACGCCAACGGTCAGTCCTCCGGCAAGCCACCGTTCAGGAGACCGCCCAGGGTCAAGCGTATCTGGCACAACGCCTTCAAGCTCATGGTGGATGAGTCCGAGGCGATCGGCACTGTCCTCGCCGCCTGCGCTAACACGCTGTCCAGTTCGGCCAACCCGTCACTGCTTCGGCTCGCCGACGCCTTCCGCAGCATCGCCAACTCGATCCCCGAGGCGATCAAGGTGTCCCGCCGCATCGCCGCCGACCAGTTGAACATCCCTCTCAATGGCGAGTTCGGCAAGCTCCTCGCCATGGTCCGCGGCCACGAGGTGATCAGCCTCGCGGCTAACAGCTCCCTCGCCATCCGCGTCATCGGCCCGTTCGAGAAGGATCTCGAAGTCCTCCGCAAATACTGGAAGAACTGGCTCAACAACCCCAAGAAGGCAGGCTCGCTGCAGGACCTCGAGGAGTGGCTGGAAGAAAACGACGGTCCGATCCCGCCCGGCTTCGGCGTGTCCATCGACGACGAACTGGGCCACCGCAAGGACGTCACCGAGCCCAACCTCGCCTCGCTCATGCTGCTGCTCGAGGAGCCGAAGGCTAGCGGCGGTGTCACCCGCGTCATCATGACCGGCGATGGCCATGCCGACGATATCCTCGCCGGCCTCACCCATCACGGCCGCCTCGCCGACGGCGCCGGGCTGCATGTCGACGTGCTGAAGCTCCAGCACCACGGTTCCGAGCACAATCTGCACCGCGCCTTCGCCAGGCGCATCACCGCCGATCACTACCTGATCTGCGCCAACGGCAAGGACAAAAACCCCGACCTGCGTGTCCTCGAGGTGCTGCTCGATTCCCGGCTGGGCGTTGCCGACAAGCTCTCCCCGAACGCGGAAGCCGGCCAGCCCTTCACCATATGGCTCAACTGCAGCACCCACTATCTCGACAAGCAGCAGGCCGCCTACATTGCGAAGAAGGGCACGCGCTCCACCGAACTCGACAAGAACATCGCTCATATGAAGGCGGTCGAGGCTCTCCTCGCCGAGGCCAAACAGCAGAACCCCGGCAGGCTGAAGCTCAAATCCCTCAAAGCCTCGCCGCTCGAACTCGAGGTCTGAACCGATAACGCGTCGAAGTCAGTCCGCGCATCACCAGCGCCACCACGCCGTCGCGCCTGTATGGACTGCTTGGGAGGCTCCAAAGTATGGCGACCGCCATGGGGTCTGCGGCCTGTGGCGAACTGGCCGCTCCGGCCCTCCGCTATGGCTTCGGGCGTTCGTCGCTTCAATCGACGAATGGCTGTCGATTGCCCCGGCCTGGCAGCTGATTTGCCTCAGCCGGGGGGCCGCTGCCGGCGGCAGCTCCCCGGTTCGAATCCTTTGAAAGGTCCCCTGGACCTTTCAATTCGCCTGCGGCGAACCGGGTTCTCACCCCAAAAGCGTCCTTTTCCGTTTGGCGCCGCCCATCTTGCGCCAGGTGTTGAAACGATGGGTGGCGGCGGCGAAGGAGATCTTCATCTGCTGGGCAACCGAATAGCGCGATTTGCCCTCGTCGAACATGCGGTAGCAGCACTCGACGCCCTCCTCTGTCAGCTTGCCGTCGGGGGCTTTGTTGTGCGGATTGGCCGGATCGAATTTTTCGACCTGCTGCTCGACCAAGCCTTTGAGGCGCTGCAGGTCCCCCTCGATGCTGGCGATGAGGTCGAGAACGGGTTTCGGGTCAAATGCATGGGTGGGCAATTTTGCCGGCATTTACGGTTTCCTTTCTCTTGGCTTAAGTTCGGCTATTTAGGTGAACATTCGCCAATAAAGAAGAGGTGGCGTAAGAATCCCGGGTTCGCTGATTTGAACGTCCGGCCGACGGGCGCGATTGACCAAGAGCGCACCAAACCCTAGTTTAGAATTATTCTAAACTAGGGTGATTTTCTCATGCTTTCTCGTGTTTTCGGTTTTGGCCGCCGTCCTTTCGAGTCGCTCTCGGAGCAAGAGATCCTGGCGCTCGCCATTTCTTCCGAGGAGGATGACGGGCGCATCTACCGCGCCTTTGCCGACGGGCTGGCGGGTAGCTTTCCGCATTCGGCCAAAGTGTTCGAGGAGATGGCCGAGGAAGAGGACGGCCATCGCGACTCGCTGATCGAGCTTCACCGCCAGCGTTTCGGCGAACGCATTCCGCTGATCCGGCGCGAGCATGTGAAGGGCTATTACGAGCGCAGGCCCGACTGGCTGGTCAGGCCGCTCGGCATCGAGCATGTGCGCCAACAGGTTGAGACGATGGAGCGGCAAGCCTATCTGTTTTATGTCGAGGCGGCGAAACGCACCAGCGATGCCTCGACGCGAAAGCTGCTCGACGATCTGGCGGTCGCTGAACAGGGTCACGAGACGTTGGCGCAGCGGCTGGAGAAAGAGCATGTGCCGGGTGCGGTGAAGGATGAGGAAGCCGCGGCCGAGCAGCGCCAGTTCATCCTGACCTATGTGCAGCCGGGACTGGCCGGGCTGATGGACGGATCGGTGTCGACGCTGGCGCCGATCTTCGCCGCCGCCTTCGCCACGCACGACACGTTCCAGACCTTCCTGGTCGGGCTTGCCGCCTCGATCGGCGCCGGCATCTCGATGGGCTTCACCGAGGTCGCCTCCGACGACGGCAAGCTGTCGGGGCGCGGCTCGCCGGTTAAACGCGGCATCACCACAGGCGTCATGACGGCGCTGGGCGGTCTCGGTCACGCCTTGCCCTACCTCATTCCGTATTTCTGGACCGCGACAATTCTCGCGATCGTGGTGGTGTTCTTCGAGCTGTGGGCGATCGCCTTTGTGCAGAACCGTTACATGCAGACGCCATTCTGGCGCGCCGCCTTCCAGGTGGTGCTGGGCGGCGCGCTGGTGTTTGCGGCTGGAGTGCTGATCGGGAATGCTTAGAAAGCCCTACCCATTCACCGCCCGGCTGTCCTCAGGCGCCTCGGCGCGTTCGGTCAGGCCGTAGTCGCGCACGACATGGGCGATGCGCAGACGATAGCCGGCAAAGATGCCGCCACGGCCGGCCTTCTGCGCCTGCCTATGTTCCTCCGTGTTCCGCCAGGCCTTCACCGCCTCCTCGTCGCGCCAGAACGACAGCGACAGGATGCGGTTCGGGTCGGTGAGGCTCTGAAAGCGCTCGATGGTGAGAAACCCGTCTATGCCGTCGAGCAGCGGACGCAGGTCGGCGGCGATCCCGAGATAGGCGTCGCGCTTGCCCGCTGCCGGCTCAACCTCGAAGATGACGGCGATCATAGTTTCACCAACGGCGCGTGTGGCCCGGACGCCAGCTTCAGGAACATGCGATCCTCCTTCAGGATGAATCTTTCACGCCGGGCGAATTCGTAGTTCGCCCTGCCGACCGGATCGGCGGCGAGCCTGATGCGGTAGGCTTCGTAAGCCGCCAGGCTGTCGATATTGTAAGCGGCGTAGGCGGTGGTGGCCGAGCCCTCATGCGGCGCAAAATAGCCGATCAGATCAGCGCCGCAGCGCGGGATGGCCTGGCCCCAGTTGCGGGCATATTCCTCGAATGCCGCCTTGCCGAACGGGTCGATCTCGTAACGGATGAAGCAGGTGATGGTCATCTTTTGTCTCCTTGCTGGATTTGTTTGTTGCAACGACAGTTCGAGTGGGGTCGAAACGTTCGGCGGACCGATGTGCTAGGCAATTTCTCTGGTGGTCACGCTTGCCAGAAGCACTTCGCGCATTCGCGGCGAACGTCTTCTGGCGTCAGGCCAACATCGCGCAAAAGGTGCTCGTCAATCTCGGCGAGGTCGAGGCGCTGCAGATGGCGGTCGTACCACCGCGCCAAGAGCCGCAGATGCAACCTGCGCAAGATAAGGAACGGAAACGGCCGACGGCCGAAGCGCCTGACAAGCACGGTGTGGGGAACGGTTCTTGCGGTCATCGTTGTCTCCTTGATCTCAGCGGAGGATAGTGGTTATCTGACGACAATGCTTCGATGAAGGACGAACTATGCGTGAAGGACCAGACATAGCCCGCATCGCCAGCCTGGTCGGAGATCCGGCGCGGGCTAACATGCTGACTGCATTGATGGGCGGCACGGCACTGACAGCGAGCGAACTGGCGCTCGAGGCCGGCGTTTCGCTGCCGACTGCCAGCTCGCATTTGTCGAAACTGATGGAGGGCGGGCTGCTGACGCTGGCAAGCCAGGGGCGGCATCGCTACTACGGCCTCGCCGGGCCGCAGGTGGCGGGCATGATCGAGGCGATCACCGGTGTCGCCGCCGCGGTCGGGCCGCAACGGGTGCGGCCGGGTCCGCGTGATGCAGCCATGCGCGCGGCACGGGTTTGCTACGACCACCTCGCCGGAGAACAGGCAGTGGCGATGCTGGATCGTCTTGTCGGCAAAAAAGTCCTCATCCGCGACGATAAGGAGATCAGGCTTGGGCCGTCAGCCGCCGCGCATTTCGCCGAGATCGGCATCGATGTCGAGAGCAAGGCGCGGCGACCCGTGTGCCGGGCCTGCCTTGACTGGAGCGTGCGGCGCTCGCATCTGGCCGGCACGCTGGGCGCGGCCATTCTCGACAAGATCCTTTTGGAAAAATGGGCGCGGCGCGAAAAGGACAGCCGCGCGGTGATCTTTTCGCCGAGGGGCAAGCAGGCCTTCGAGACGGTTTTTCTCGGCTGAAAGATGATCAGCCGCGCTTGAGCGGCTTGCCCTGCTTGAAAAAATCCGCCCAGGGATCGGCTTTCGCCAACTGCTTCAGCGTCGTCTTGTCGTCGACCGGAAAGGCGTTCGGCGCCAACCCGGCCTCGATCTCCGCCCAGGTCGCCGGCATCGAGACCGTAGCGCCTTTCTTGGCCCGCGACGAATAGGGTGCCACCGTGGTCGAGCCGCGGCCATTGCGCAGATAGTCGACGAAGATCTTGCCGGTGCGCGCCTTCTTCGACAGCGTCGCTGTATACCGATCAGGGGCGGCCTGCTCAAGGGCGCGGGCGAAATCGTGAGCGAAGTCCTTCACCTCATCCCAATCCGCCGACGGTTTCAGCGGCACGACGACATGATAGCCCTTGCCGCCCGAGGTCTTGACGAAATGCGGCAATGACAGCGCATCGAGCTGGCCTCGGATTTGGAGCGCCGCCGCGCGCACCGCTTTCACGTCGACGCCCTCGTCGGGATCGAGATCGAAGATGATCTGGTCCGGCTTGTCCAGTTCGTCGATGGTGCAGCCCCAGATATGGATCTCGACCACGCCGAGCTGGACTAAGGCAGCGACACCATCGAAATCGCGGATGAACAATATCTCCTCGCCGTCCATCGGATCCTTCATCATGGCGATTTTTTCATGCATGCCTGCGGACGCATGCTTTTGGAAGAAGCGTTGGCCGCCAACGCCGTCCGGCGCCCGTACAAGGCTGAGCGGCCGATTGACGACGAATTGTTGCATGCGCGGCCAGACCAAAGCGTAAGATCGAGCAGACCCTGCTTAGAGACCTTCTCCTGCGGCCACAGAAGCTTATCGGGATGAGAAAGCTTTACGACGGTTTCTGTCCCCCCGGCGGATTTCACAGAGGTCTCGCCCTTGCCCCCGGCAGGCTTTGCCTTGGTATTGGCCTTGCCTGCGGGTGCTTTCGGCTTTTCCTGCACGACTTCCTCCGCCGGTTTGTCCTCGCGCAATCTGGAACGAGGCGTGGCGCATTATACGGTTAACGTCCAGGTACGGAAAGTGAGGCAAGCCGGGTTGTCCGGCCTTGCCTCGATCGCGAGTGCTATTCCGCGGCCTGAAGGTTGACCTTGGCTTCCGCAATCTCGGTAAGCTTGCGGTCGGTCGCCTGCTCTTCCTTGATGTTGTTGGCCAGGACATTGGCACAGTCGGTGCGGCCAAGCTGCTTGGCCCAGGCGATCAGCGTGCCGTAACGGGTTATCTCGTAGTGCTCGACCGCTTGCGCGGATGCGATCAGGGCGGCGTCGAGAACGTCCTTGTCGTCGATGTCGCCGCTGACTTCATCGGCTTCCTCGAGAATGCCGTCGATAGCCGGACAGTTGACCGTCTTGGCCTTCACGCCATGCAGTTCGAATACCTTCTCGACCCGCTCGATATGGCCTTTGGTCTGGCCGAGGTGCTTCTCCAGGCCGGCTTTCAGCTGCGGATCGGTCGCCTTGTCGATCATCTTCGGCAGCGACTTCTCGATCTGTTTTTCGGCGTAATAGATGTCGCGCAGCGTGTGGACGAAAAGGTCGTCCAGCGTCTTGATGTCTTTCGAAAAGAAACCCATGGCTTTGCCTTTCCATTGTTCTTGCTGTGTTGGAGTCCTGGCGGCGGTTCCGCAGGAAGCCGCTGCCTGCTGGGCCGGTGGGTCCCGGCTCTGAGCGTCAACGTGCGGCTATCGGACGGGTTCCTGGCTTTCCCCGAGCACGCACGGAAATTTCGCGGCGCCGGCCAAAGTTGAAACACAAGCGCGCCGCAGCGACATCCAAACGAAACATATGTGATGCAAAAGTCACACTAGCCGGAATGCCGACGAACTGCATGGAAAGACCCCGAATCAGCCGCATTCCGGCCACGAACCAAGGCGTTTTTGACCAAAGATTAACATCGTGTTCACCGACTATTCACGCCTCGACGCTATGATCCCCGCAATTCGGAAGGGACATCCGAAATCGGGACAGGGACAGGGAAAATGAACTTCTTGACGCACCTCATCGGCTACGCTGCCGCCATCCGCGAATTCGTCGCGCCGACCTACCGGCCGGAGCGCTATTACATGCGCGGCCCCGGCCCCGCTTGCGCACGCCGCGGCAACAGGCTCGGCATCAGCGCGCACTGATGACGACCATGGAAGGCGGTCACGACAGCCGGATCTGCAGGCCGGCCGCCGATCACCGTGCGACGACCTATCGCGTGGAACGTCCTGGGCTCGCCGACAGGCGGCGTGCGACAACGCCAAGGTTCTGAGATTCTAGGGCTTTGAGATTCAGGGGCTTTGATCTCGCCGCCGGCAAGCTTAGTGTCGTTTGACACCAAGCAACCGGGACTCGCGTGACCGCCCAGCCAGACCATCCTCCCGAAAAGCCAGCCTTCGATGCAAGCCAGCCGCTGATCGTGTTCGACGGCGTCTGCGTGCTGTGCTCTGGCTTTGTGCGCATGGTGGTCAGGCTCGACCGCAAAAGCCGCTTCCGTTTCGCCACGGCCCAGTCGCCGCTCGGCGAAACGCTGTTCCGAAAATACGGGCTGCGAACGGACAGCTACGAAACCAATCTGGCCCTCATCGACGGTGCCGCCTTCACGCGGCTGGACAGTTTCATTACCGTCATGGCGGAACTGGGCTGGCCGTGGCGGGCGGCGAGATCTTTACTCCTGCTGCCGCGCCCGCTTCGCGACTGGCTCTACGATCGCGTTGCGAAGAATCGTTACGCGCTGTTCGGCAGGAAAGAGAGCTGCGAGATCCCGTCCGCCGAGTTGAAAGGGCGGCTGATTGGCTAGGCCGGCCACTGCAAGGCTTCTATCCTGCACGATACTGCGGGCGGATCGGCACCCCCTTTGCCGTAATCATCCGTTATCGCGGCTGGCTCGAACCTTCGCAAGGCTCCAGCAAGATCGCGTCGCCTGCCGCCCTGACGAGTTCGCGGCAGCCCTGAATCGTGCACAGCGTCCAGCCTTCACCCGTCGCGCCAGAGGCCGCGAGCACAAGGCGCCGCTGCGGCGCCATCTTGGGTTTATAGACCCACCAACCGTCCCGCAGGACCGAGCCTTCCGGCGGTTCCATGCCGGCGCCCGAGCCCTTGATCCGCGCCTCGGCGATCTGCAAGCCGGAAGGCATCACTTTCCAGTCTTCCTGCCAACGCGTCTTTTCCACCGAATGCGTCCAGGCGAGCGTGAACGCAGCCACAGTGAGCGTCACCGTCTTGCCGGCGGCGAGGATACAGAGGCTCATGCGGTGCCGGTGGCCTGCCGGGCACGCCAGCAGTGCCAACTGATCCAGACAAGAGAGAGCGACCAGCCGGCTTCGTCGGTGAGCGGCAGCGCGGCAACCAGCAGCGCTCCGGCAGCGAAGGCGACGAGACGTTCCCACCATGCCATGCGCCGGGCGAGGAACCCCACGGCGGCTGCGCCCCACAAGGCAATGCCCATGCAAGCCTTGGCGACGATATAAGCGACCTCGATGGGATAGCCGAACTGGGCGGCGATCGGGCCGGGGTCCTGCAACATCAGCGCCGGGGTGTAGACCGCCATGAACGGCACGACGAAGCCGGCGACGGCAAGCTTGGTGGCCTGGATGCCGATCTTGAGGCCGCTCTCCTTGGCCATGGGCGCGGCGGCGAAGGCGGCCAGCGCCACCGGCGGTGTGAGGTCGGCCATGATGCCGAAATAAAAGACGAACATATGGCTGACCACCAGCGGCACGCCGAGCGACAGCAATGCCGGTCCGGCCAGAGACGAGGTGATGATGTAGTTGGGTATCGTCGGTATGCCCATGCCGAGCACCAGGCAGGTCAGCATGGTCAGCACCAGTGACAGGAACAGGTTGTTCTCGCCGATGGAGATGATCCAGCCGATGAAAGTCGAGGCGATGCCGGTGAGCGTCAAAGTGCCGATGACGACGCCGACGATGGCGCAGGCGATGCCGACCGGCAGCGCGTTCTTTGCTCCCTCGGCAAGCGAATCTACGCATATCTGCAGCGTCTCGCGACCGCCCTTGAAGGTGACGCAGGCGACAATTAGCCCGGCGATCACAAGACTGAGGATGTTGACGCCGAACTCTAGGAAAGAGGCGGCGGCAAGCCCCAGCGCCAGCCAGAAGACGATGCGAAAGGCAAGGGGCCCGATCGAAGCCGCCAGCGGTGTGCCGAGGATGAGCACGATGGTCAGCGCCAGACCCATGGTGCCGGCGAAGATCGGCGTATAGCCGGCAAACAGCAGATAGATGAGCGCGGCCAGCGGCAGCACCAGCGGCCAATGTCTTCTCACCGCGTCCCACGGATTGGGCAGGTCCGCCTTGGCCATGCCCTGCAGGCCGGCCTTGCCGGCTTCCAGGTACACCTGCCAGAAGCAGGCGCCGAAGTAGAGCAGCGCTGGGATGATCGCCGCCTTGACCACCTCGGCATAGGGGATGTTCAGCGTCTCGGCCATGATGAAGGCGACCGCGCCCATCACTGGCGGCATGATCTGGCCGCCCATCGACGAGGTCGCCTCGACGGCGCCGGCGAAGGCGGAACGGAAGCCGAAGCGCTTCATCAGCGGGATGGTGAACTGGCCGCTGGCCACCACATTGGCGACGCCGGAGCCGGAAATGGTGCCCATCAGCGCCGAGGACAGAACGCAGACCTGGGCCGGGCCGCCGCGCCACGTGCCGACCAGGCCAAGGGCGAAATCGTTAAACAGCGCGATCATGCCGGCGCGTTCGAGAAAGGCGGCGAAGACGACGAAGATGAAAATATAGGCGGCCGAGACGTAGACCGGCGTGCCGTATATGCCTTCGGTGCCAAAGGCGAAGGTGTCGATGAGCTGGGCGAAATCATAGCCGCGATGGATGAAGGGCGCAGGCAGATGATTGCCGGCGAATGCGTAGGCGAGGAAGATGAAGGCGATCAGGGCAAGCGGCAGCCCCATCAGCCGTCTAGCGGCCTCGAAAACCAGCACGATCAGCACCGCGCCGACGATCAGGTCCGGCGTGGTGAGGAAGCCGGAGCGGCGGATGAGGTCGGCATAGAACACCCAATTGTAGAGGCCGGTGGCGAAGCCGAGCACGCCGAGCGCCCAGAATGCTGCTTTCGCCAGTGTGCTTGTGGCGCGCAGATTGGCGATCAGGGCAAAGCAGAGCAGCAGCAAGAAGCCGACATGCATGGCGCGCACCACCTGGCTCGGAAGGCTGCCATAGGCGGCGATGTAGATCTGGAAGATAGAAAAGGCGATGGCGATGAGAAAGGCGGCCTTGCCGGCGATGCCTTCGCCGAAACCCGGCGGCAGGCCTTCGACCGGGGCTTCGGCGGTGGGGGAGAGAATGGTCGGAGTTTCGCGATGGGCGTCGGTCATTGGCGGGTTCCTAGCGGGGCGCTCCCCTCCCCCTCGAGGGGAGGGTGCCGAGCGAAGCGAGGCGGGTGGGGTCGCCTCAACTGCCTCGACCTTTGAC